>WQZL01000053.1 GCA_009780755.1 Promicromonosporaceae bacterium
CTGTGGAGTTGTGGCAGACCCTGGTTCCCGCAGATAGCGCCGCGTCCAACATCCGGCCGAGGCGGAGGCCACCGCCACGGTTCGCCGCGTAATTGCGCAGCACCTCGGTGTTGGTCATAGAGAAAGCCAGCTGAGCCACTTCCAGTGCCTCGGTGTTGAGTCCGCCGCCACCACCACCGGCGAAGTTATCGTTAATGCGGGCACCATCAACCATAGCGGTGTGTACGGTAAGGAAGATGTTCACCCCACCGCCATCGCCTCGCTCATACTCGGCGCGATTGAAAGTAACCTCGCCATGCAGCCACAGGTGACCGGAGGTCATGTTGATGCCACCGCCACCTTGCTGCCCCGTTTGACTAACGTTTCTGGTGATTAGCACGTTTTCACCGATGTATAGTTCATTTACCGCGACGTTGCTAGTGACGAGTCCGTCAACGTTAATGCCGCCACCATTATTGGCCGCCACGTTCCAGGAGATTACGGTGTTTTCCGAAATCCCGGCGGTGCTTTGCCCGCCCATGCTCAGGCCGCCGCCGCTGTTTCCAGCCGTGTTTTGGTAGACCTCGCCTCCGGAAATCTCCGCGCTGCTGGTACCAATCATTCGGATACCGCCGCCGTGACCAGCGGCAATGTTGCGCTCGACAGAGCCGCTCTCCATAACCAGGCGGCTTTGGTTTGCCAGGCTGATGCCGCCACCATGTCCACCGCCATAAGTGGTGTTTCCGCTGATGGTGCCACCCAGCACGTGCAGTTCGCCGCCGGTGAGGTTCACTCCCCCGCCATTGCGGTCGCCGCTGGTTCCGGTTCCGGAGGTGTTGTCGCTGATGACCGCGTCTGAGTGAAGGAACAACCGGCTTGCCGCGTTGGTGGCGAAGTGAACACCGCCGCCCTGTTGCCGGGCCTCGTTGTCGTGGATTTTGCCGCCGTGCATCTGCATCACAAACCCGGAGTTGCGCAGGCCACCCCCCTGAGTGCGGGCGGTGTTGTTCTCGATGGCCCCATCATGCATGTGGAAGTTTGCATTCGGTGCATCAAGGTTTAGCCCTCCGCCTTGTCGGGCTTCATTCCCGTAGATCAGGGCCGCATCGCTCATCGTGATCGCGGTAGCCGATCCGGTGGCGTGTACCCCGCCACCATCGCCATTTCCGAAGGTTTCGTTGTGGCTGATCTCCCCGCCGGTCATAGTCAAAGAGCTGTTGTTTAGGTGTATGCCCGCACCGCTGCCGCCGCCGGGCGTGCGGTTGTGGCTGATCTCCCCGCCGCTCATGTTGAAGGTGCTGGCGTCGAAGTGTATGCCCGCGCCAGTTCCGGTGCCGTAGCTGCGGTTGTTACTGATCTCCCCGGCAGTCATCGTGAGCGTAGCGCCGCCTTGGATGCGTAACCCGGCGCCTAACTGGTTACCGGTAATCCTGTTGTTGCTGATCTCGCCGCCGCGGAGAAATACCTGGCTGCCGTTCTGGGCAAAGACCCCGGCACCGTTCGCCGTGAGCTGGTGGTTTGTAATCAGGGCGTCGCCATACATGTAGAAGCGAGCCTCGGCGTATTGAAGTCTTACCCCACCGCCACCGCCAGAGGCGGAGTTGTCGTTAATTTCACCGCCCCGCATTGTGAAAGTAGCCGCACCAAGGTGTACGCCGCCACCTAACAGTCCGGTGTTGTCGCTAATGTCACCGCCGATCATCTCGAAGGTACCGCCTGCGACGATCGCCACGCCACCGCCGCGCTGATCGCTGGTGTTGCCGATGATCTGACCGCCGACCATCAGAAATTCACCGGCTGAGATTCGCACTCCGCCGCCGCCGGTTTGGTTGTGCAGGGTAGTCATTGACTGATTGCCGCTGATTACCCCGGAACACAGATAGACCCTGGCGTCTGCGCCCACCGCATTTACGCCGCCGCCGCCAACAAAGTTGGCGCTAGTTGGGGCTGCAATGTTGTTGCGGATTTCTCCGCCGTTGATGGTTAAGGTGCCACCGTCGCTGACCTGAACGCCACCGCCAGAAGGGGCATTGTTTGTGTTGCTACCTGCACGGTTGTACTCGATTATGCCGCCGGCAGCCACATCTAAGTGCCCACCAGCATTTACCTGTACGCCACCACGAAGCGTTGCCAGGTTCGGGTCACCGCCGCTTAGGGTCACGTCGCGCAATTGCAGCACGCCGCTGCCGTTCACTACGAAATGTCGCTGACCTGGAACGGTGAAGGTGTAATCGCCATTTGAGCTGGTCAGAACGATGGTTCCTTCGATAGTCAGCGGCGCCGCGTGCGCCTCGTCTATGTCGGTCATCAACATGATTTCCGTGGGCACGCCGCTGGCGTTTGCTGCTGCAATCGCGTCCACTAAATCTGCGCGGCTGAAAACCTCGACCGGAGGGCTGGCTACGACCACGACGAGCGGGTCGCAGAGGTCACCGTCAGCGGGCTGTGCTTCTTCTTCATCCGGTTCACCGTCGTCGCCTGCGTCCGCAGGTTCGCTGCCGTCAAGCTCCGAACCTTCGGTTGATAAGTCACCTTCGTCTAAGTAGTCACTTTCGGCGGAGTCATCGTCTGCCAGATCGACTTCACCTGCCTCCGGGGTGATGACGGACACATAACCCATCTCCTCGCTCGGCCCTGAATCCAGGCCAAACCTGACCGGAATGCCCGGAATCGCAAGTAGTGGAGGCAGCAACATCGCCGAGGCAAGCGCAAGCAGTCTAGGCATGATGCTATTCCTCTCCGTCCTTGTTGGTGAGATCCGTCAATCTTGGCGAGTATAGGGTACCGATGTGATTGAACAATGACAGACCAGGGGAAATAACGCCAAGCATTGATGCACTTTGTGTCAGCCCAATCGGCCACGCCAGGTGGCTGCTAGGTGAGCCAGCCACGCTTGCGAGCCTCGGTTACGGCGCCGGTGCGATCATCGGCGCCGAGCTTGACGTAGATGCGTTGCAGATGGGTCTTTACGGTGTCGCCGCTGATGAACAGCTGCCGTCCGACCTCGGCATTCGAGTAACCCTCGGCCACTAGGGATAGCACCTCGGTCTCGCGGGCGGTTAGTCTTTCGGCGGTGGAGCGCATGGAGTTCATTAGCCGGGAAGCAACCCCTGGAGCGAGTACGGTCTGCCCCCACGCGGCATCGCGAATGCCGCGCAGCAGTACGTCGGGCGGTGCGTCCTTCAGCAGATAACCGGACGCCCCGGCCTCGACGGCGCGCAGAATATCGGCGTCGGTGTCATAGGTGGTTAGCACCAAGATGCGTGGTGCTGACGGGCCGGAGCGGGCGATGCGCGCGGTGGCGGTGGCTCCATCGCACACCGGCATCCGCAGGTCCATGCACACGACATCGGGCTTCAGCTCGGCTGCCAGGCACACGGCCTCCTCGCCGTCGCTGGCCTCCCCGACCACCTGAAGGTCCGGCTCATCATCGATGATGCCGACGATGCCCGCGCGTAGCAGCGGGTGGTCGTCTACGACGAGGATGCGGATGGGTTCGGTCATGATTCCTCCTTGGGCGCGGAGTCGTTAAGCGGTAAAGACAGTGTGACTCGAATGACGGTACCGCCCTCGGGGGCCGGGGTAACGGTGAGGGTTCCGCCGATCTCGGCCACGCGCGATCGCATACCGGCGAGGCCGTAGCCTTCGGTCGCACCAGCCATGCCCTGTCCGTTGTCCTGTACGACCAGACGCGCGGCTAATCCCTGTCGGCCACCGAGACGCAGGCTCACCTCGGTGGCTTCGGCGTGCCGGGCGACATTGGTGAGCGCTTCTTGGGCAGCGCGCAGCAGCACCACCTCGGCGTCCGCGGACAGGGAGCCGACATCGGTAAGGCGTAGGTCAACCGGCACGCCGGTTTCGGCGCTCCATCGCCTCGCAAGGCGGCGCAGTGCGTCAGCCAGGGATGCCCCCTGTAGCGGGGCGGGCGCGAATGCCGTAACGAGTGCGCGGGCCTCGGCCAAATTGTCCCGAGCAACATCGCGCACAATGTCATGCCGTTGACGCACGGTATCAAGATCGCCGCGAGCCAGCGCCCGATCGGCGGCCTGCGTCTGCATCAGTACCGTAGTGAAGCCCTGAGCGAGCGTGTCATGAATCTCTCGGGCGACCCGCTCCCGTTCGGCAGCAACCCCAGCGGCGCGCTGAGAAGCGGCTATCTCAACCTGCGCTGCCTGTAGCTGATCGACGAGTCTTGCGTTGGCCAAGCTGTGCTTTTGATCGGACGTCCACCAAAGCCCAATCACTGTGCCAAGCCCGACATTAACCGCCAGATTTAGCAGCCCATTGTTCAATTGTTCGGCGTCCCTACCGTGGACCAGCACCATCGCCCCGCTCACCATAGCGGCCATCACCGCTATCGCCAGCAATGCTTGACGTCGCCTACGGAAGAACCAGAATGCCTCAAACGGCCCGAGCAGCAGGATTATCACGGCGGAAAAGTCGAAACGGACGACTCCCAGGGCGATGGCGCACACCGTCAGGATCGCCAGGAAGACGATGCCCCGCTTATCGCCCACCTCCAAGTCGGCCACCCGCAACCAGACGAAGGCCACCGCAATCACTACCAACGGCAGCAGGTAAAGCCATAGCGACCCACCGGTTCCTACCGGCCCGTTTTCCGGCTCCTCAACAACCCATACAACGATCCTCAGCAAAAAAGACAGGGCGATGGTCCCGCCAGACTCAATGTACGCCTGGCGTTTCAGACGGGTTTGGGTGACCTGGGCAGCTGATCGCTTTACCTCCACCGGAATAACTTAACTCCCAGCGGCAGCATAAGTATGGTCCAACCCACCATGACAAGCGTCTCAACCACTGGGAAGCCGTAGCCGAACCAGCCAGCCTCGATGGCCTGCGTGGCGGCACCCAGCGGGGTGAAGCGGGCAATTCGCGTCCAGGTCTCATTCATCAGGCCGCCCATCAGACCAGCGGCGACCAGCAGGGCGAAAAAGACGGTCATGGCAATTGCGTTGGCGACGGTGGCCTTGGCCACGCGAGCGGAGACCAGCGTGCCGATTGATGCCATCGTCAGTGTGCCGAGCAGGAAGGCAATCACCACCACCCCGATGTTCCCCGGGATGGTCAGCCCCCAGATAATGGCAGCAGCACCCAGCATCACCGCCGCACCGCCGAGCGCGCCGAGCGCCGAGATCAGGTAGTGGACAATAATCAGCGCCTGCGGCCTCATCGGCGAACCCGAGAACCGCTTGAGTACACCCTTCTCCCGGAATTGGCCGAACGCCACCGGCATCACGCCGATAAACGGCATACTCATGGCGATGGCAAGCATTGCCGGAGCGATCACCTGAATCAACATGATGCCGTAGTAATGGTGACCGTAGTACACATCTGGCGTCTCGGTGGGATCGGAGCCGAGCAGGTTGAGCGTGAGCATCACGGTTGGGAACAACAGCACCCAAAACGGGTTCGCCAGATCGCGCGCCCAGACTCTGGCTTCGGTGGTTAATAGCTTGCTAAAGCCGCGGGGGCGGCTCGGGCGGGTGGGTGTGGCGAAATCAAGGGTGGTGGTACTCATGCGAAGACTCCTTCGAGGACGATGTTGCGGGTAGGGGCGGTGATGGCGACGAAAACGTCCTCTAGTGAGGTGGCGCCGGAGGTGTCGTCGATGAGGTGCTGGGGGGCACCCTCGGCGATTACCAGGCCGTTGTCGATGATGACGAGGCGGTCGCAAAGCCGCTCGGCCTCCTCCATGAAGTGTGTGACAAGCAGCACGGTCACGCCCGCATCCCGCACCTTGCGCACCAGATCCCAGGTGTCTCGGCGACCAACCGGGTCAAGACCGGTAGTCAGCTCATCAAGGACGACGACGCGGGGGCGCCCAACGAGGGCCAGGCCGATGGACAGGCGTTGCTTCTGCCCCCCGGAGAGGGTTTTGAACAGGGATGTGCGCTTCTCGTCGAGGCCGAGCAGCGTGATTAGGTTCTCGACGTTGGCTGGGTTCGGGTAGAAGCTGGCGAACAGTTCGAGGGCTTCAACGACGGTGATCTTGTCATGCATCTGCGCCTCCTGGAACTGGATGCCCACCTGCTCACGGATCAGCTCGGGTCGAATCTGCGGGTCGATGCCGAGTACGGTGATTACCCCACCATCTGACTCGCGCAGTCCGGCGATGCATTCAACTGTCGTGGTCTTTCCGGCGCCGTTGGGGCCAAGGATGCCGAAGATTTCGCCTTGCTGCACCGAGAAGGACACGTCGGAGACGGCAACCTTGCTGCCGTAAACCTTGCGAAGATTTGAGACCTCCACGATTGGGGCATGTGTTTTGTTCATGTACCAATCGTGCTGGTTTGGCCTCTGGTGCCGTAAGGCCCGCACGGGCGAACCTCCCGTCCCCCGAACGGAGTACCCTGCGTCTATGGATACCGGAACTTTTGTGGTGGTTCACCCGGATGCGCAGACACTGGCCGAGGCCACGGCGGCACGGTTGCTGATTACGCTGCTCGATGCACAGTCTGCGGCCACCCCTCTGCATGTTTCCCTGACCGGAGGCACCGTCGGTGTCGCCGTACTCGCGGCGGCGGCAAAGAGTCCGGTACTCGCCGCCATCGACTGGTCGGGGGTGCACCTGTGGTGGAGCGATGAACGCTACCTATCCACCGGCGACCCGGAGCGAAACGAGACCCAGGCCAGGGCGGCGCTGCTTGACCTCCTGGTGGCTGGGCATGGCCTTCCCGCAGCGAACATTCATCCGATTCCGGGGCCAGATAGCGTCTCCTGCGCCGAGGAGGCCGCGCGTAACTACGCCGCGGAGCTGGCATCTTGGGCCGAAAGCGAGGGCTGGGGCGTGCCCGAGTTTGATGTCTCCCTGCTCGGAGTAGGGTCAGACGGTCATGTCGCCTCCCTATTCCCCGGTCATCCCGCGCTCAACGAGACCGGCACCGTGGTCGCTGTTCACGATTCCCCTAAACCCCCCTCCGTGCGGGTTTCGCTCACCGTCACGGGCATTTGCGCATCGCAGGAAGTATGGTTCGTGGCCGCCGGCCCCGAGAAAGCCGAGCAGATCGCCGCCGCCCTGGCCGATGACACAACCGTGCCCGCCGCTCAAATCACCGCCCAAAGCTGCACCCTGTGGCTCCTAGACGTAGCCGCCGCCGACTGCCCCTAAAACATCGAGGTCGGTAGTTTGCGTTGAGATCGGTAACTCGAGTTACCGATCTCAACGCAAACTACCGACCTCGACGACGCTGCGCACTTTCGCGAGATGACGGTTGCGCAATCTGAAGCCGACTGCGGTAATGGTGGTAAAGGTAGCCAGCGGCATTGCCCAGGGTAGGCCGGGGTCGGTCACACCGCGTACCCGCAACGGCGTATTGGTTCGGTGGCCCCGCCCGCTGCGGCCATCGCCAAGTTGCCCCATATCCCCAGAACCCCAGGCGTATAAATAGCCATCGGCTGATACCGCATAGGAGTTAAACACGGTTGCGTCCACTGCAATGATATCCTGTAGCCGCCCCTTCTCTGAGCGACCGCGCACTAACACTGGCGCACTGATACGAGTCGAAAAATCATCCCCATCGCCTCTTTGGCCCCGCAGGTTATCTCCCCAGGCGTAAATGGTACCGTCGATAGTAAGCGCGAGAGAGTGAGCCTCGCCCGAGGATACCGATAAAATGTCGACAAGCCGCCCATCCCCCGTAACCCCAACCACTGACACCGGCGTAATTTGCTTAAGCGCATCGCGACTCCACTCGAGGCCATTTCCAAGTTCCCCTGAGAAGTTTCGCCCCCAGGAGTAGACTGCACCATCGATTGCGACAGCGAGAGAGTGTTCTCCTCCTGCGGAGATGGCCGCGATGTTTTCTAGATATCCATTATCGCCAACACCGCGTACACGCACCGGCACTGATGAGGAGTTGCCTGTTCGGAAATCGCCTCTCCCGTTACCAAGCTGCCCACCCCAATTCCTGCCCCAAGCAAACACATGCCCCTCAGCGCCGAGTGCCAGTGAGAAATCTCTGCCTGCGGACACAGCCACGATATTCTCCAAGTAGCCAATGCCATCTACTCCCAAGACTCGCGCGGGCGTTGCTTGGGCAAAACCGAAGGCGCCGTAATCGCGTTGGTATCCCGCCCCATCTCCAAGGCGGCCGTATCCAGCGTCTCCCCAGGCATACACGTTTCCTGCTACCGTCACCGCGAGAGAATGCGCGTGCCCTGTCGACACTCCAATCACATCTTCCAAGTAGCCTATTCCCCCAACACCGACTACCCTCACCGGTGTCGTTTGCGTGAGATCTCTGCGAAAGTTCATGTCGCGCCATGAGGTATCTCTGTTCCGACTGGCCCCATCTCCAAGCTGCCCATATGTGTCATCGCCCCAGGCGTACACTCTGCCGTCGGAGGTTAATGCCAGAGAATGCGATTGAAGAGCTTCCACGAGGTCGATTGGTGATCGACCCGCCGAGACTGTCACCACATTCTCAAGATAGCCCTCACCACCCACACCTCGCACGCGAAGCGGCCTGGCAGACTCATGGCCAAGCTCGCTGCGGCCATCGCCAAGTTGACCGAACCAACCAGTCCCCCATGAGTAGACGTGGCCCGCACTGGAAACCGCATGAACTCGACCAGAACCCGAGGACACAGCAAAAATATTCGTTAGGTAAGAGCTTTCCGAGACAACCAGTGCAAGGTGGGTGAAGACGCTACATTCATCAACTGAAGAAGTGCGACAGCCGTCAAGGCTGTCATCGCCAACAGAGAAATTACGATGAGTGTTCTCCAGCTAAACACGGCACTCAACCCACTCACCAGACGAAACATAGCGGGCACACCCAGAATCAGGGAGAGCATCTGCAAAATTGTGAAAACCCACTTAACCCAACGAACTCCAAAATAGATGGCGATAATTGCAGCGGCCTGTGCGCCGATTCCCCACCATGTCTCCACATAGAACACATCTCCTACAGCGAAGGCGAAAAAAGTAAAGGCAAATTGCATTAAAAAGAACCAAGCAAGAGCCGCTAGCAGAATAACCCTGCCCCGACGAGCATCAAGTTCTCTCCCCGACGCGGGTAGCTCATTGCGTTCTATCGCAATCTGCCGCGTCTTCCAAGCTTCAAAGGCGTCGTCCTTTTGCGCGGCATGGCTCCGAGGAGGTTGCCGTGTTGAAGTCGTCATCGGCGCCTGCTTACGCCAGGGCGGTGGCTACGTCTAGGAGTTCGGTGGGGACGTGCTTTACCTTGCCGGCGATCTCGGAGAGAGGCACGAGAACGATCTCGTCAGCCTGTAAGGCCGTCATCACGTTGGTTTCGCCGTTAGCGATGGCATCGATAGCGGCCACACCGAAGCGGGAGCCGAGGATGCGGTCGGCTGGGGTGGGTGAGCCGCCGCGTTGCACATGTCCGAGTACCGTGACTCGGGTGTCGAAGCCGGTGCGTTCGGCAATCTCACACTTCAGCCGCTCCGATACAGAACCTGCGACGATCTCCCCGAATTGGCCAAGTTCGGTCTCGTACTGCATCGCCGTGCCCTTGGCCGGAACCGCGCCCTCGGCCACCACGATGATCGAGAACGAGGCATGTGCCCGGTGTCGGTGTTTGAGCTGTCGTACCACCTGCTCGATGTCGAAGGGGCGTTCCGGGGCGAGTACCACCTCGGCGCCGCCCGCGATGCCCGCGGTTGCGGCGATCCATCCCGCGTGACGGCCCATAACCTCTACCAGCAGGACGCGGTTGTGCGACTCGGCAGTGGTACGAATCCGATCAACGGCCTCGGTGGCGATGGTTACCGCCGTGTTGAAGCCGATGGAACGTTCGGTGCCCCACACGTCGTTGTCGATGGTTTTGGGGATGCCGACGATTTTTATGCCCTCATCGGCCACCTTGGAAGCCGCGTGCAGCGTGCCGTCGCCGCCGATGACGATCACCGCGTCGATTCGCTCGGCCTCTAGGGTGGCGAGTACGGCATCCATAGAACCGTCTGCCTTCTTGGGGTGGAAGCGAGCGGTGCCCAGCAGGGTGCCACCCAGGGGCAGCACGTTGCGGATTTGCGGACGACTCAGCGACATCACGTCGCCATCGGCCAGACCCTGCCAGCCGTTACGGAAGCCGATAATGGAGGCGCCATGCTCCATCTCGCCGCGCTTGACGATGGCGCGGATCGCCGCGTTCAGGCCGGGCACGTCTCCGCCGCCGGTCAGCAGTCCAACACGCACAGTAATCCCCTAACGTTAGGTGTTACGTAGATTCTAATTGCCGACCTTAGCCTTTTCCTACTTCGCCCGCGTCGTGCTGGCGGGCACGGCAACGGCGCAGAAGGTCAACGCGACGGCGATGATCGAGGTGAGGGGCAAGTCTTGACCGCGGACGGTCACATCTAGCAGCACCCCGCCACTGATCTGCCCGGCGATTAGCGACAGAGCCAGCAACAGAACACCGATTTTGTGCACCACGGCCGCCGCGGTGCCGATAAACAGCGCGCCAAGCACCCCGCCGGTGTACATCCACCACTGTCCAGGGAAGGCGGTGGTGGGAAGACCGGAGACTGCTAGGGCAATCGCCGCTACCACGGCCAACGCAATCGTGCCCACCACAAAGTTGATGAAGGTAGCCGACAGTGCTCCAGACAAGCGGTATGTGTGATCGCCGACGATATCGGTGGCCGCGGTGGTCTCTACCCGGCCGTTTACTGCATGCTGCGCCGCCACACATACTCCGGCGATTATGGGCAGTGCGAGCAGGTACCACTGATCGAGGTTCCCCAGTCGAGTCCATTGCGCCACCAGGATTGCAGAGATCGCCAAGGCCGGGCCAATCGCCCTAAACACCGTGATGGGTCGTTGGCCACCGGGGGCGAAGCCGAGGCGGTCACAGAACAAGGAGGAGACGGATTGCCCAGCCGTGGTCGCCACCACGAACATCGAAATACCCAGAGCGCCGACGGTGATGGACTGCGACGCCACGAACAGTCCACCAGCGGCGCCGCCGATCACCTGAAACCAACGCAAGCGACCAATGCCAGCGACTCCCGGATGCCTGGACTTATCTGCGTCGGTTGCCTTTAAGCGTCCGGCTCGTAACGAGGCCCACACCCGGCCAACGCCTTGACGAGCCTTAGGAACACAGGCCAGCATCGCCGTCAGGATGAGGGCAGCCGAGGCGAACGAAATGACGGCCACGACGATGCCATTTCGCGGCTCTGCGGCCGCCAACGGCGCATTCAGATAGCTGGTGAAGGAGCCATTGACGTGACTTTGTAGTGCCGAAACCAGCCCGGCACCGAAGGCGGCCAACACGAACAGCGCCTTTAGCCGGTCGAAGCGGCTTTTGGACTCCGTGGCGGACATGACAGTTGAGTCTGATGTAGTGGTCACGGAAGGCCAGAGTAGGACTTTTCGTCTGTCCGGATGGGCACTAGGCGGCTAGTGTCGCATCACCTGTCACCCGTCGTCCTTGCGACGACCTACCAGCTTGGGAGCGGCGACGGCGCAGAAGGTCAGCGCGACGGCGATGAACATCCGGGTTGCGAGGTCGGCGCCTTGGGCCAAGTCGAGCAGCAGGCCGCCGGTGACCTGCCCGGCAATCAGCGAAAGTGCCAGCAGCAGCACCCCGATGCGGTGCACGACGGCGGCCGCAGTACCGATGAAGATCACGCCTAACACTCCCCCGGTGTACAGCCACCAGGTACTCGGGAAGCCACCGTCCGGCAACCCTTGAATGATTAGCGCAATAACCAACACGACCAGCAGCGTTACGGTGCCGACGACAAAGTTAATGAAGGTGGCGGTGAAGGTGCCGGTGCTGCGTTCCACCTTCCCTGCCTTCGTCACATCCGCGGCGGCGGTAGCCACCACACGGCCATTCACCGCGTGCTGCATGGCTACCACCACACCTGCGATCATGGGCAGCGCGAGCAAGTACCACTGATCGGCGTCGCCGAAGGTGCCCCAGCGGGCTACGAACACCGCGGCAATGGCTAGCAGGGGGCCGAGCGCGCGGCCGATGGTGAGGGGATGCCTGCCGCCGGGGGCCAGACCGAGCAGGTCGCAGCATAGCGAAGATAGCGATTGGCCGGCGGTGACGGAGACCACGAACAGCGCCACACCGATTGACCCGACGGTGATGCCCTGGGCCGCGACGAAGAATCCTCCAGCGGCCCCGCCCATCACCTGGAACCAGCGCAGACGGCCAATGTCCGGCACGCTCGGATGGGCGGCAAGTTCGGCAGCGGTGGCCCGTTTGCGGCCAGCACGCAGCGAGGCCCACACCCGGCCGATGCCCTCGCGCCCCTTTGGGAAAAGCAATAGCAGCAGCGTCAATATCGCCGCGCCCGAGGCGAAGCTGATGGTAGCGGCCAGGATGCCATTGTCGAGGGTCGTGCCAAGACGGCCGTTGACGAAGGTTTGCAGCGAGCCGACGAGACCGGCCCCGAACCCCGCAAACACGCCCAGCAGACGCCGGCGGTCACAGGAGTGTTCAGCCGTGACCGTCATCGGGCACTCCTGCCGCCACCGCAGCCTGCTTGTGCTTGCCCTCCAAATGGCCCATCAGCAGGCCGAGGCCAAGGCCCAACACGACTAGCACACCCGCCACCGCAAATTGCCCAGCCGAAACTCCGGCATAAACGATGGCTTCGTCATCGGGGGTGGCCTCCCGCATGAGTGGCACCAGAATCATGATCGTGGAAGCCAGCACCAAGCCAATGATGACGTGGTAGAAGCGGCTGTGCGCACGGTCGATGGCCAGTTCTACCACCTTGGAAAACAGCGGCAGAATGATGACGGCGCCAAGGGCGATGGGCAAGAACACATGCACCACCGACTGGGTAACGCCATCGTTGAGCGCAAAACCGTCCAACATCGGGTGGTAAAGGCCAAGAATAATCAACAGGTTTGATGTACTCAGGCCAGGGATCAACACGCTCAGGCCGATGATCGCCCCCGCCAGCAGGAATCCGACAAAGTTGGCCGGTACGTTGCCCGATGCCTCGCGCAGCGCAAAGAAGCCCCCGAGGGAGACGATCAGGGAGCCAAGCAGCCAGGCCCAGTCGCTGCCGCTGCGCGCCGTCTGCTCGGCAGCCGTACGCCACAGCGCGGGAATGGTGCCGACGATCACGCCCGCAAAGCCCCACAGCACCGCCACCTGGAAGTTCTCATAGGCCCAACCCAGTGGCCGCGACAGCAGCACCAGGCCAAGCACGCCGCCGATGCCAATCGGAATGAAGAACGGGAAGTCCACCCTAAATCGCTCCCGCAGATGCGCCAGGAAGCGGATGATCCGCTCGTAGAGGCCAAGGATCGCGGCGAGTACCCCACCCGACAACCCCGGCAAGATGAACCCGAGGGCCATGATTGCGCCCTTAACGACGCGGATAAACCAGTCCATGAACAAGAGAACCTATCAGTAGCAGCGGTCAGTGTCCGGCGTCGTGCCAGGTGTTGCCGATGCCGACGGTTACCTCTAGGGGCACGGTTAGTTCGATGGCGGCGTCCATCTCGGTGACAACCACCTCCTGTGTGGTGGCCAGCTCGCCAGGCGCGACCTCAACCACCAGCTCATCGTGTACTTGCAGCAGCAGGCGCGAGGCTAGGCCGCGGGCGTCGAACTCGCGTTGCACGCGCAACATGGCCACCTTGATGATGTCGGCGGCGCTGCCCTGAATGGGGGCGTTAAGGGCCATGCGTTCGGCCATTGTCCGTCGCTGCCGGTTATCGCTGGTCAGATCGGGCAGGTAACGGCGCCTGCCGAGCAGGGTGGCGGTGTAGCCGGTCTTGCGGGCTTCCTCCACCACGGATTCCAGATAGTCGCGGACGCCACCGAAGCGGGCAAAGTAGTCATCCATCAACGTCTGCGCCTCCGCTGGGGAGGTGCCGAGCTGATGAGAGAGACCCAAGGCAGACAACCCATCGGCCAGGCC
>WQZL01000054.1 GCA_009780755.1 Promicromonosporaceae bacterium
CGAGCTGGATGGAAGTTGAAGCGCACGGATTTGGTGGTAAGACCACGCTTGTGACAAAATTCACAAGCCCATACGCTCGCAGGCACTTCTGCCTGCACTTAAGGAGACAATTCAGTGAGCACTAAGCCCACCACGGCGGCCCCTGCCGTCGATGCAGCAGCCGAGGTAGATGCCCTCGTCCAGCGTGGCCTCAAGGCCCTAGAAGCCTATGCGGACTTCACGCAGGAGCAGATCGACCACATCGTAAAGAAGGCGTCCATCGCTGCCCTGCACAAGCACGGCGAACTCGCCAAGATGGCCGTCGATGAGACCGGCCGCGGCATCTTCGAGGACAAGGCAACGAAGAACATCTTCGCCTGCGAGCATGTCACGAACTCGCTGAAAGACTTAAAGACGGTCGGTGTGGTCGCTCGCGATGACCTCAAGGGCATCGTCGAAATAGCCGAGCCGGTCGGCGTCGTCGCGGGCGTCACCCCGGTGACCAACCCCACCTCGACCGCCATCTTCAAGGCGCTCATTGCGCTTAAGACCCGCAACCCGATCATCTTCGGCTTCCACCCCAGCGCTCAGCAGTGTTCCGTGGCCGCCGCCAAGATTGTCCGCGACGCCGCCATCGCCGCAGGCGCCCCAGAAAATTGCGTGCAGTGGATCGAACACCCCTCGATTGCCGCCACCTCCGAACTGATGAACCACCCCGGCGTCTCGATGGTGCTTGCCACCGGCGGTAACGCTATGGTGCGCGCCGCGTACTCCACCGGCAAGCCCGCCCTTGGCGTCGGCGCTGGTAACGTCCCGGCCTACATTGCTCGCGACGCCAAGGTGCGCCGGGCAATCAACGACATCGTGCTTTCCAAGGGCTTCGACAATGGTGTGGTTTGCGCCTCTGAGCAGGCCGCCATCATCGACACCGAAATCTACGACGAGGCGATGGCTGAGTTCGCCCGGATGCACGCCCACCTGGTTACCCCCGCCCAGAAGAAGATGCTGGAGCAGTATTTCTTCGGCGTCACCGCTAAGTCCAAGAACTGCGCCGAGGCCAAGCTAAACGCCGATGTCGTGGGCAAGAGCGCCCACTGGCTGGCCGAGCAGGCCGGTTTTGAGGTGCCCAAGGACACCGCGATCCTGCTGGCCGAGATCGACTCGGTTGGTCCGCAGGAGCCGCTCAGCCGTGAGAAGCTCTCGCCGCTGCTGGCCGTGCTGCGGGCCAAGAATGTCGAAGAGGGCTTGAAGTTCTCCGAGCAGATGGTGGAGTTTGATGGCCTCGGCCACTCGGGCGCCATCCACACCGAGGATAAGGAGTTGGCCGAAGAGTTCGGGCGCCGCGTCAAGGCCGTCCGCATCTTGTGGAACCAGCCCTCGGCTCTTGGCGGCATCGGCGACATCTACAACGCCCTGATCCCATCGCTGACCCTGGGCTGCGGCTCCTACGGTCGCAACTCCGTGTCGAACAACGTTTCGGCCATCAACCTGGTAAACATCAAGCGCGTAGCGAGGCGAAACAACAACATGCAGTGGTTCAAGGTTCCGCCCAAGACGTACTTCGAGCCGAACTCGATCCAGTACCTGGCCGACATGCGCGGCGTCGAGCGCGTCACCATCGTCACCGACCGCGTGATGAGCACCATCGGCATCGTGGACAAGGTACTCGACGTGCTGCACCGCCGCCCCAACCCCGTGGCCGTGCAGATCATCGACACCGTTGAGCCGGAGCCGAGTGTTGGCACCGTGCTGCGTGGCGCCGAGCTGATGCGTGACCACCGCCCCGACACGATCATCGCGATCGGTGGCGGCTCGCCGATGGATGCCTCGAAGGTGATGTGGCTCAAGTACGAACACCCGGAGCTGGAATTCGCCGACCTGCGCGAGAAATTCTTCGATGTGCGCAAGCGCGCCTTCCAGTATCCGACGCTGGGGGAGAAGGCCCAGCTGGTCTGCATCCCCACCTCGTCGGGTACCGGCGCCGAGGTAACGCCGTTCGCGGTCATCTCCGACCCGGAGACCGGGTTCAAGTACCCGCTGGCCGACTACGCCCTGACTCCGACCGTCGCCATCATCGACCCGGTACTCACTGCTTCGATGCCGGCCAAGCTGGTGGTTGACTCCGGCATGGACGCCCTGACGCACGCCACCGAGGCGTACGTCTCCGTTTACGCCAATGACTTCACCGATGGCCTGGCGCTACACGCCATCAAGATGGTCTTCGAGAACATCGAGAAGTCGTATAACGACAAGACGGGCCTCTCCGAAGCGCGCGAGAAGATGCACAACGCCGCCACCATCGCCGGTATGGCCTTCGGTAACGCCTTCCTGGGTGTGGTACACGCCATGAGCCACACCGTGGGCGCGGCGTACAAGCTGATCCACGGTCGCACCAACGCCATGTTCTTGCCCTACGCGATCCGCTACAACGGCCAGGTGCCCGGCAAGGTGACCGGCTGGCCCAAGGCCGACAAGTACGTGGCTCCCGAGCGCTTCCAGGAGATCGCCAAGCACCTCGGCCTGCCGCACAGCACGCCGGAAGAGGCCATCGAGGCATACGCCACCGCGTGCCGTGACCTGGCCACCCGCATCGGCGTGGAGCCGTCGTTCCAGGCGCAGGGCGTTGACGAGAAGGACTTCCTCGGCAACCTGGACAACCTGGCGATGCGCGCCTACGAGGACCAGTGCGCCCCGGCCAACCCGCGCCTGCCAATGCTAGACGACATGAAGGACATGATGGTCGGCGCATACTACGGCGTTTCTCGCGAGGAAATCGCCGCCAAGCGCGAAGCCGGCGTGGCCTACACCGACATGATGAAGGCGCCCAAGAAGAAGTAGCGTCTACGCTTCTAACGCGACGAGGCCCGGCGAAGACCACTCTTCGCCGGGCCTCGCTGTTTACGGTGAGGATACCTTCGGCTAAGCGACAAGAACTGACAGCCGATGACCCTCTATAGCACATAGAAAGACAGTTGTGCTACGGTTTGGACATGGCGATCTTGGAGTACGGCGTTCGGGCGCTTCGGAATCACACCCCCGAGGTGATCGCCGCCGTGGAAAACAGTGACACCGTTTTTCTGACCAAACACGGTCGTCGCATAGCCCAAATCGTGCCGGTGGAGACAGCGGTTGATACCTTGTTGCGCAAGGCGCGGGAGCTAACTGCCGTTGAAACCGGGTGGACGAGCGAGTTGGCCCAAGCCAAGGCCGCCGATATTGCCGCGCAGGTAGACCGATGGGCTTGATGCTAGATACCTCCGCCGTTATCGGCTGGCTTGAACGTGGCAATGAGCGAGTGCTACAAGAGATTGCCAAGGCTGAGCTAGTTCCCTGTGTCCATTTGGTAACCGTTGGAGAACTGGTTGAGGGCTGTGAGCGCGTGCGACCCTCGGCAGGTGAACCGAGTTCGGCGACTGCGGTATTTCATAGGCGGCAGAGGGTTCATGACTTTGTTGTGGGTGAGCTGGTGATCGCCCCGGCGCCGACGCTCAAGGATGCCGTCATTTTCGGCAAAATTTCGGCGATTGTGGGCCGCTCGCTATCACATAACGATAAGTGGATCATGGCAGCTGCTCTGCTCGGCGGGCATCTACTGGTCACCGAAGATGCCGCAATCGCCGTCGCGTACGAGTCAGTTCGCTTTCAGAACCTCGCTGTTGAGGTTGGCCCGACCGCAAGGGCGTCAACCGTAGCGCTGGTCTAAGATGGCGACTGCCCAGCGGCGGGACCGAGCGGAAACTCGGGGCGCTGGAACTGGTCGCGGATGCGCAGGCGCACCGTGGTGGGCATGGCCATCAGCTTGGCCGATGAGCCGCGATGCGTCACATCCGAGATGTCCGTGACCACGTAGCCCAGATCGCCATCCGTGGCGAGCATCTGCCCCTCAATATTGGCGCCATGCTCGGCGAAGATACGGTTTATCTCGGCCAGCACGCCTGGCACGTTGCGGTGCATCACCATGATGCGGCCAACCCCGGTGGGCGCCAATTGCAGGGCGGGCACGTTCACCGCGAGGGTGGTGGTGCCGGTCGCATCGTAGTCACGTAGCTTGGCCGCGACGAATTGCCCGATGGCCTCCTGCGCCTCCTCTGTCGATCCGCCGACGTGAGGGGTCAAGATTACGTTCGGCAGGCCACAGAGCGGAGAGTCGAAGTGGTCGCCGCGCTTCTTGGGTTCGGTGGGAAACACATCCACGGCCGCCCCACCGAGCCGCCCCGATACCAGGCCATCTCGCAGCGCCTCGACATCAACGATGAACCCCCGCGAGAGGTTTAAGAACACGGCGCCGGGCTTCATCTGCGTAAACATCTCCGCACCGAAGAAGCCCGCGTTGCCGGGCCTGCCATCTACGTGAATGGTCACGGCGTCGGCTACCGCCAGCAACTCCTCAATGGTTTGCACACGGGTTGCGTTGCCGAGCGCGAGCCGTTCTTGCACGTCGTAGAACACCACCCGCATACCCAGGCTTTCAGCCAGCACCGAAAGCTGAGAGCCGATGTTGCCGTAACCAATAATGCCGAGCGTGCGGCCCCGCACCTCATGGGAGCCGTCGGCGGTCTTATCCCAGATGCCTGCGTGCAGTGCCCGATTCAGCGCGGGCATCTGCCGCATTAGCGCGATCACCTCGGCCAAGGCCAGCTCCACCACCGAGCGGGTATTGGAATACGGCGCATTAAACACCGGCACGCCGTAGGCGGCGGCCGCGGCCAGGTCAATCTGGTTGGTACCGATGGCAAACACGCCGATGGCCACCAGCTCGGGACACGCCTCGATAACGGCGCGCGTCACCTGCGTCTTGGAGCGAATGCCCAGCAGCGACACCCCGGCCAGAGCCTCAATCAGCTCCGCCTCATCGAGCGCACCAGAGCGCAGCTCGACCTCAAAACCAGCCTTGCGCAAAATCTCGGCGGAGACGGGGTGGACATTTTCCAACAACAGCACCCTGAGCATCGGACCATGCTAGCCCGGCTCGCCGCCGAGATCGGTAATCCGGGCTGAAATCGGTAGGGGGACCAACCGATTTCAGCCCGGATTACCGATCTCACGCGGGGTTTCGATGAAGCCGGGTGGAAGTGGGGTCGCATGGACGACAACTAGGCGCTGGGTGGGCCGCGTCATCGAGACGTACAGGTCGGAGTAGCCGCCCGGTCCGGTCGCGATATCGGCCGGTTCCACCAACACGACGGCATCAAACTCCAAGCCCTTAACCTCGCGGGGGGTAAGCAGGGCAACTTGTCGCTCATCGGCGCGCTGGGTGGCCAGGCGCTGGGCCTCTTTAGCGGGCAGCGCCTCGGCGAGCGCAGCATCGACGCCCGCCTGCCACCCCGCCAGCGTTTCTGCGCTCGCTTGCGCGACGATGACGGCGACCCTCCCGGCACCCTCCGCCCCGATAAACTCCGACGCCAGCCGGGCGGCAGCCGCAGCCGCAGCCGCCAGCAACCCGTCGCCACTCACGGGCACGTACGCGATGGCCCCTGCTACCTCGCGAGCCGCAGTCAGCGGGGAGACGGGCAACCCGGCGGCCCTTGCCATGCGCTGGGCGGTATCCGCAACCAAGGCCGGGGTACGGTAGCTGACGGTCAGCTCCGCCAGACGCCAACTGCCCCGCAGCACCGGATTCAACGCCGTGGGCCAGGAACGGGCGCCGCCCGCCGCCGAGGTCTGTGCCACATCGCCGACAATCGTCATCGACCGCGTCGGCACCCGACGCAACAGCGTGCGCCACGCCATCGACGACAGCTCCTGCGCCTCATCCACCACCACATGCCCATACGTCCAGCTACGGTCGGAGGCGGCCCGCTCGGCCGTGGTCAGGTAGTTGCCCGACGAGGCGAACCGCTCGGCGAGAGTCTCCGCATCGATGGGAATCATCGAGGACGCGGCCCCCGAGGCCAGCACCGAGCGGGCGTGTTCTAGCGCCTCGGCCCGTTCGGACGCCCGCGCCCTGGCCTCCGAGCGTTCGGCGGCATCGTCGTAGCCAAGCAACTCGGCGGCCTCATCGAGCAGCGGAATATCCGATTCGGTCCAGGGCGCCCACGGCTCGCGCAGCACCAGGTTGCGCTCGGCCTCGGTCAACATCGGCGCGGCCTCGGCCAACCGATGCGGGCGGGAGAGCAGATCGTCGATCAGTTTCTTGGGCGAGATCGGGAACCAGGCGAGATTCAGGGCAACCCGCACCGCCTGCATCATCCGCAGATCTTCTAGCACGATGGCGCGATCCTCCGGGGCCAAAGTGCCGCCGCTGGCCACCTCATACTGGCTGGCGAGCCGCCCAAGCATGTCTCGCACGAAGGTGGTGCGAGCCTGGTTGTGCGGCTTATGGGTGCGTCGCGCCCGCGCGATGGCATCACGCACATCATCGCGATAAATCACCAGCCGATGCCCGTCAAGACTCAAATGCACATTGTCATCGGGTACCCGCTCGCGGGCCTGAACAGCCCGGCTGACAATGTTGGCCCACACCGCCCGGCCCTTGATCTCCGCCGCCGCAGACGCCTCCACGGCCACGGCCGAGGTGCCGGGAATGATCTCGCCCAACGTGGTGGACACCACACCCGTCTCCCCCAAAGAGGGCAAAACCTGATCGATGTAGCGCAAGAAGGACCGTGACGGCCCCACCAGCAGCACCCCGGAGCGTTCCAGGAGGCGCCGGTGCGCGTAAAGCAGGTAAGCGGCGCGGTGTAGCGCCACGGCGGTCTTGCCGGTCCCCGGCCCGCCCTGCACCACCAGCGCGCCGGTCAGGTCGGAGCGGATGATGCGATCCTGTTCGGACTGAATGGTGGAGACGATGTCGCCCATCCGACCAGTACGGCGGGTAGCCAGCGCGGCAAGCAGCGCCCCCTCGCCAGAGAGAGAGGATTCGTCCAGATCATCCTGACCGGTCAGATCGAGCAGCTCATCCTCGACACCGGTCACCTTCCGTCCAGAGGTAACCAAATGCCGACGACGGCGCACGCCTTGGGTATCGAGCGCCGTGGCCCGGTAAAATGGCTCGGCGGCGGGCGCCCGCCAATCGGTGAGCAGCGCATGTTGCTCGTCATCATTGAGTCCGATGCGACCAACGTAACGGGCCTCACCAGCGGTCAGATCGAGGCGACCGAAGGCGAGCCGCTCTTCGACGGCATCGAGCTGGGCGGCGCGATCCTCATATAGCGTGGCGAAGGCGTCGCGTTCCGAGCGATTCTGGGGCGAGCCAGACGGCCCCTCCTGACGCACATCCGCCAGCCTGCTGCGGGCGCGATCCCGCAGGGCATCAAGGCGGGCGTACAGGCGATCAACCACCGCCTGCTCGCGAGCTAGCTCAGCCTTACCTCCAGGCACTGATACCTCCATTGTCTCCGGTTCGGCCATCCATTATTCGCGCTCCGGCAAGTTTTGACGAGCCGCTGGCACGATGTGCGCACCTGACCATTTCATCTTGGCGGCGAGGAATGCCGGGTTAGTACGGTTTGGCGGTGCCGATGAAACGAGCGAGGTCTTCTCCGGTCAGGATTTGCGCCGGAACCGGCAGCGCGCGCAGGCGCCGGGCGAGCGCCGGGCCTGCCAGATCGGGGATGTCCGCCTCCTGGCCTGCGGGGGATGGGCACGTCGCCGCCAGCACCAGATTCCCATAGCGGCGACCCTTGAGGATGCCCGGCTCGGCAATCAGGGCCAACCGCTGCTCCGCTGCCGCCCCCGGCCCGAAGGCCAACGCCAGTGTCGCCAATTCGCGACGGACATGAGCGAGCGGAGGGCGGTCGGCACAATTGACCAGATATAGCCCGCCGGGGGACAGGGCGTTCGCGGCGGCGCTCGCGGCCTCCTGGGTGATTAGCTGCTTTGGAGTCTCAGCCCCGGCGAACACATCCCGCACCACCACGTCATACGAGCCGGGATACGCGGCGGTGAGGGAACGCCCGGCCTCATCGGCCCGCAGCCGCAGCCGGGGGGAACGAGGCAGGTCGAACCACTGACGCACCAGCGTGACCAGGCGGGCGTCGATGTCCACCGCCAGTTGCCGGGAGCCGGGTCGGGCCGCATCCCAGCAGCGAGCCAGCGTGCAGCCGCCCGCGCCCAGATGCAGCGCCCGCAGCGGCCCGGTAGTGCAGGCGGCCACCACCGCATCCATCTGCTGCATGTACTCAAAGGCGAGGAAGCCGGGGTCGCCGAGGTCGAGATATGACGAGGGCACGCCGTTTACCTGCAAAGTCACCCGCCTTGAATGGTCCAAATCGGGAATCACCTCGGCTGTGCCGGTGTCGATGGGCACGGTATCCACAGGTAGCACGGCGGCCTTTGTTGGCGGCGAAGTCGATGACGGCGAGCGGCGGGGCACCCCACCAGTGTCTCAGACGCCGGTCTGAGAGAATGGAGCCGTGACCGAGCAAACCGTGACCGCCTACCCCGTGCCCGACAAACCGAGCGAGGTTGGCGCCGCCGATCTAGTCACCATGCGCGAGCAGCTGGGCCGCCCAATGCGCGGAGTGGTGGGAATTGCCGCCCGCTGCGTTTGCGGGCGCCCCCTCGTTGTCCGCACCGCCCCGCGCCTGTCCGACGGCACCCCCTTCCCGACCACTTACTATCTGACGCACCCCGGCGCCACCTCGGCGGCCTCGACGCTGGAGGCGCAACACGTAATGAAGGAGATGTCGGAGCGGCTGCTTACCGACGAGGAGCTGGCCACGGCCTACCGGGCGGCCCACGAGTCATACCTGGCCGACCGTCTCGAACTGGGAGAGGTGTCCGAAATCGATGGCATCTCGGCTGGGGGGATGCCCACCCGCGTCAAATGCCTGCACGTTTTGATGGCCCATGCCCTGGCCCGCCCCGGCGTCAATCCGCTCGGGGAGGTGGCCCTGAGGCTGGCCGCTCCCATGTGGCGACGGGATAAGTGCACATGTTGAAACGCGTTGCCGCCATCGATTGCGGTACCAATTCCATCCGCTTGTTGATCGCCGATGTTTGTCCCGACGGTTCGCTGATCGATGTCGTGCGTCGTGCCGACGTGGTACGGCTCGGGCAGGATGTGGATCGCACGGGCCGCTTCGCCCCCGAGGCGCTGGCGCGCACCTTTGCCGTGTGCCGCGAATATGGGCGCCTTCTCGACCGCGAGGGCCTCTCTTGCGATGCAGTGCGCTTCGTCGCCACCTCCGCCTCCCGTGACGTGAGCAATCGCAAGCAGTTCTACGACGGGGTGCGTGAGACGCTGGGCATCGAACCCGAGGTGATCTCTGGCGACGAGGAGGCCCGCCTCTCCTTCAGCGGCGCCATCATAGGGGTCGATGCGCTGCCCACCCCACACCTGGTGGTAGATCTCGGCGGCGGCTCAACGGAGCTAGTGCTCGGCACCACCGCGCCCGAGGCGGCCATCTCAATGGATGTCGGCTCGGTGCGCATCACCGAACGGTATTTTCACAGCGACCCGCCGAGGCTAGATGAGGTCGAGGCCGCGCGCGCCGACATCCGCGCCGCTTTGGATGCCGCGACCGCCCAAACGGCAACCTGCGCGAGCGAAGCGAGTCGCCGGATGCAGGGTGAACAAACTGGTCTGGGTTCTGCGACTGCGCTCGCTGGCGCTCCCTCCGCGCCGGATGACGAGGTGGGAGGGGACGGGAAGATACCGCTGGGGCGCACGGCCACGCTCGTTGGGCTAGCCGGGACAATCACCTCGATCACGGCCTACGCCTTGGGCTTGCCCGCCTATGACCGCCAGGTGGTGGGCGGCGCACTGCTGCCCATCGCCGAGGTGTTGGCCGCCTGCGACCGGATGCTAGCCATGACCCGCGCCGAACGCGCCGCCATCCCCACGCTGCAACCCGGCCGGGTGGATGTGATCGCGGCAGGCGCGCTGGTCTGGGCCGAGATTATCCGCCGAGTTCGCGCCGAGGTCACCGCCGCCGGGGGAGACCTCACGCACATAGTTACCAGCGAACACGACATCCTGGACGGCATCGCCGCGTCAATTGCCAGGTAGGGTTAGACGTTGTCGCCCCCATAGCCCAATCGGCAGAGGCACCCGACTTAAAATCGGCACAGTCTGGGTTCGAGTCCCAGTGGGGGCACAATGGCTGCGTGACGCGGGTTCGGCCTAGGCGTGTTACGCGCTGCGCACTCCGACGCCGTCGTCGCACTCGGCCACCGGAGTCTCGCGCACTTCGTGACGCAGACTCCGGTGGCTCTCGTACTCCTAGGCGTCGCGCTTCTTGATGACGAGGGCGCCAGCGGCTAGGGCGATCACCGCGTAGGCCGATAGCACGGCGAAACCATGCCACGGTTCCAGCGAGGGCACAGTCGCACCACCACCCATGCCCATGCCGATGGAGGGGATGACAATCTGCTGTCCGGCCTCAGACGGCAAGAACTTGTAGATGGTGCTTAACCACGCCAGATCCGGGGCGAACATGACGATGATGCCAAGAATGGAGGGCACCACCATGAATAGGCCCAGCACGGTGGCGATTCCGCCCGCCGTGTGTCGCAGAACCGTGCCAATTCCGAGCGCAAACCAGGCGGTCATTACTAGCACCAGCACCGCGCCGATCAAGGAGCGAATCTGGGTGGAGTCTGAGAAGTCCACCAGCATGTTATTGCGATCAAGCAGCGGATACGAAACCAACCAGGCTAACGCCAAGCCGATTACCGAGATCACCGCCGTGGTGAGGGTGACCATGATGAGCTTTGCCCATAGCGTGCGCAGGCGGCGTGGGGTGGCGGAGAATGTTGCGCGGATCATGCCCGAGGAGTATTCGTTTGTGATGGTCATCACCGCGAACACCGCAACGGTCAACTGGGCGAACTGGTAGCCGAGTACCACGATGATGATGCCGACGGCGAACTGGGTCATGTCGATGCCCTCGCCGGTGGCGGCATTCTCGGCCATCTGAGCCATGATGTCGGGATCATTCAGCACTAGATTCATCACCGCGGCAAACAGCAGCGAGAGGCCAGCCATCAGCACGATGGTGGCGCCCACCATCCACCAGGTGGAACGCAGCGTCCACATCTTGAGCCATTCGGAGCGGAGCATCTTGCCGAAGCCGATCCGGTGGTCGGCGAAACGAGACACATACTGCTCGGGGAGTTCGTGTTGTAGGGCTTCAGGGGTAATGGCGCTCATCGCTGGCCTCCCTCATTCGACAGGTGAGCAACGGGCATATCGGCCTCGGCAGGAGCCTTGGGGGCACCCGCCGCCGTGTAGGACGGCTCAGTGGTGGTGTGTTCGCGAGTATTTACGTCGATGGTGTGGTACTCCACCGAGTCGGCCGTCAGCTCCATGTATGCCTCCTCCAGAGTAGAGGAGATGGGTGTCAATTCGTGCAATACGACGCCGCTGGTTAGGGCCAGCTCACCAATGTCTGGTGCCTCTAGGCCGGAAACCTCGATCACCCCCACATTGGCGGCATGCCGTGCTGTGGCATCATCGGCGCTCGGTGCGGGCACAACAACAACACCTCCCGCAGCCTGCACGGCGGCGCTTAGCGCGGCAACGCCAGGGGTGGCGACCCGCACGTACCGCTTTGAGGCAGACTCCACGAGTTCTTGCACCGGCATGTCGGCCAGAATCTTGCCCTTACCGATCACGATCAAATGGTCGGCGGTTAACGCCATCTCGCTCATTAGGTGGGACGACAGGAATACGGTGCGGCCCTGCCCGGCCAGGTAGCGGGCCAGGTTGCGTACCCACAGCACGCCCTCAGGGTCTAGGCCATTTACCGGTTCGTCGAAGATTAGCGTGGAGGGATTGCCTAACAGCGCCGAGGCGATGCCAAGGCGTTGGCCCATGCCAAGAGAGAAGCCGCCGACGCGCTTATCTGCGACGGAGGTCAGGCCGGTCAGGTCAATCACTTCGTCTACCCGGCTAATGGGGAAACTGTGTGTGGCCGCCAGCACGCGTAGGTGCTGGCGAGCGGTGCGCCCGGGATGAATGGCGCGAGCCTCCAGCAACGCGCCCACCTGTGTGAGTGGCGACTTATGCTGTGCGTAGGGCTTGCCGTTGACGTACACCGTGCCGCTGGTGGGCTTATCGAGGCCCATAATCATGCGCATTGTGGTGGATTTACCGGCGCCATTTGGCCCAAGGAATCCGGTGACGATACCCGGCTGAACCTTGAACGATATGTTGTCTACGGCGCGTTTGTCGCCGTAGTTTTTAGCGAGATTTCTTGCTTCGATCACAGATGGCAAGTTTAGTCGGAGTTAAGAGAGTCAGCAGCCCGAGCAGCCCAGCGAACCAAAGACCTGCTGCCCGCTTCACCAATCAACCCTAAAATCTCCACAATTTGCACACAATCTCGGCGTTGGCTGTGCGCTAGCAACAGGTGGGTGAGGGAGAATGTACGGCGAGTACCTCAATTTCGAGCAGTAGCCAAGGAGAGCAAGTTGAGCAACCCGTACTGGAACCAGTCCGAAGTATTCGGTGACCCGAGCCGCCCGCAAAGCGGCGGCGCCCAAACCGCAACCCAGCCGCGCTTCGGGCAGATGGCGCCTCCCGGATATGTGGCCCCCACCCAGGCCGCTCCGGCTGCGCAGTCAACCATCCCCGGCGCCACTGCCGGTGATCCCTATGGGTTGAACGCCAGCCACATTGGCCTGGCAGCCACCGACACCGCCTCACAGCAGGCCCAGTGGGCCGCCGCTCATGGCGGCTACGTAGAGGTGAAGCGCCTCACCTATGACGCGGTGATCCTGCGCACCGGCGGCCTGCTCGCCCTGCTGATCGTGGTGGCGGGCGTGACCTGGCAGCTAGCCCCGCAAATCTGGCCGGTCGGCATGATCGTCGGTCTGGTGTTTGGCCTCATCAACGCCTTCAAGCGAGAGCCAAGCCCGATACTGATCGTGCTGTACACCCTCGCCCAAGGTGTGTTCCTGGGTGGGGTTTCCTACGCCTTTACGGAGATGACCTTCGATGGGCAGTCGGCCAGCCCGATTGTCTTCCAGGCCGTGTTGGCCACGCTAGCCACCTTCGGAGTGGCCCTGGCCCTATTCCGTTCGGGCCGGGTGCGGGTGACGCCCAAGTTCACTCGCTTCCTGATGGTCGCCCTCGGTGGGTTCCTGATATTCCAGTTGGTGAACCTGCTGCTTGTCTGGACCCGCGTTCTGCCCGGCTGGGGCGCGCGCGGTGGTGGCATGGGCCTGGCGGTCGGCGCCTTCGCCATCTTCCTGGCGACGATGTGTCTGATTCAAGACTTTGACTCCATCAAGCGCGGCGTCGAAAACGGCGCCCCGGTCAAGTTCGCCTGGTCGGCCGCGTTCGGCCTGATGGTGACG
>WQZL01000055.1 GCA_009780755.1 Promicromonosporaceae bacterium
ACCCAATCCCGGGAGAACAAAAAGCTCCCCACCCTGCGTGGACGCACGGTCGTGAACCTCTTCTTCGAGGATTCCACCCGCACCCGCCTCTCCTTTGAAACCGCCGCCAAACGCCTCTCCGCCGACGTGATTAACTTCGGCGTCAAGGGATCATCGGCCTCCAAGGGTGAAAGTCTGAAAGACACCGCGCTCACCCTGCACGCAATGGGGGCCGACGCGGTAGTGATTCGCCACTGGGCCTCCGGCGCCCCCTACCAGCTCGCACACTCCGGCTGGCTGGACGCGGCGGTACTCAACGCCGGCGACGGCACCCACGCCCACCCCACGCAGGCACTACTCGACGCCTTCACCCTGCGCCGCCACCTGGCCGACGGGGAAATGGGCGCCGACCTGGCCGGACGTCACGTCGTCATTGTCGGGGACGTGCTGCACTCCCGCGTCGCCCGCTCCAATGTGCGCCTGCTGCACACCCTTGGCGCCCACGTCACCCTCGTCGCCCCACCCACGCTGGTGCCCGTCGGCATAGCGACCTGGCCCTGCCAGGTTTCCTATGGCCTAGACGATGTGCTGGATGCTCAGGACGTGGACGCCGTGATGATGCTGCGCGTGCAGCGCGAACGGATGAGCGGCTCCTCGACCGGCGCCTTCTTCCCCAGCCCGCTCGAATATTCGCGCCGCTACGGTCTCGATGCCCGTCGCCTCGCCCGGCTGCCCGAACACGCCATCGTCATGCACCCCGGCCCCATGAATCGGGGCTTAGAGATCTCGGCCTACGCAGCCGACTCGCCCCGCTCCGTCATCGTGGAGCAGGTGGCAAACGGTGTCGCCGTGCGCATGGCCGCCCTATACCTATTGCTTGCCGGAGGAGAAGGATGACCACCTACCTGCTGAAAAACGCCCGCCCGCTCGGTGGGGAGGCACAAGATGTGCTGCTGCGCGACGGACTGATCGCTGAAATCGGCGCCATCCCACCCCCCGATGACGCCACGATCATTGATGCCGCTGACCTGGTGCTGTTGCCCGGCCTGGTGGACCTGCACACGCATCTGCGAGAGCCAGGACGCGAGGATGCCGAAACCGTAGAAAGCGGCACCCGCGCCGCGGCAGCGGGTGGCTTCACCGCCGTGCACGCGATGGCGAACACCTCGCCGGTGGCCGATACCGCCGGGGTGGTCGAACAGGTGTGGCGCCTGGGAACCGAGGCCGGCCTAGTGGATGTGTTCCCCATCGGCGCCGTCACCGTGGGCCTAGATGGCGAACGCCTCGCCGAGCTGGGCGCGATGGCCGACTCCAAGGCCCGAGTCCGCGTCTTCTCCGATGACGGCAAATGCGTACACGATCCGGTACTCATGCGTCGGGCGTTGGAATACGTCAAGGCATTCGATGGGGTAATCGCTCAGCACGCCCAAGAGCCGCGTCTGACCGAAGGCGCCCAAATGAACGAGGGCATCGTTTCCGCCGAGATTGGCCTGACCGGCTGGCCCTCCGTGGCCGAGGAGGCGATTATCGCCCGCGACGTGCTGCTAGCCGAACACGTCGGTTCCCGCCTGCACGTCTGCCATCTAAGCACGCGCGGCTCCGTCGAAATCGTCCGCTGGGCCAAGACCCGCGGTATCAATGTCACCGCCGAGGTCACCCCCCACCATCTGGTCCTTACCGACGAGAACGCGCGCGGCTACAACCCCACCTTCAAGGTAAATCCGCCGCTGCGCACCGCCGACGATGTGGCGGCCGTCCGCGAAGGCTTGGCCGATGGCACCATCGACATCGTGGCCACCGACCACGCCCCCCATGCCCTCGAAGACAAGGACTGCGAGTGGGCAACCGGAGCCTTCGGCATGACCGGCCTAGAAACCGCGCTTTCCGTAGTGCAACAGACGATGGTAGACACCGGCCGGATGACCTGGGCCGACGTTGCCCGCGTCCTCTCTATCAACCCGGCCCGCATCGGTCGGGTCGATCACCTACATGGTCGCCCCATCGCTAAGGGAGAACCTGCCAACCTCACCTTGATCGATCCGAACGCCACCCGTCTCATTGACGGCACCACCCAGCAAACCGCCAGCGCCAACACCCCCTTCCAGGGGCAAACCCTGCCGGGCCGAGTTGTCGCCACCTTCCTGCGCGGTCGCCCCACCGTCCTAAACAGCCAAACCATCGAATCTGAGGAGAGTTAAGAGTGAATACCCCTAAAGCCCTACTTGTTCTCGAAGACGGCACCATCCTTGACGGCCTGGCCTACGGCGCCACCGGCTCGACGTTTGGCGTGCTTGCCGTAAACACCGGCATGACCGGCTACCAAGAAACGCTGAACGACCGCGCTAACCTCAGCCGCATTGTTGTGATGACCACCCCACATATCGGCAATACCGGGGTAAACGATGAGGACGTTGCACCGGGCAGCATGGTCGCCGCGGGCCTAGTGGTGCGCGATCCCGCCCGCCACGTCTCCAACTGGCGAGCCGCCCGTCCCCTCGACGCCGACCTGAGCGCCCAGGGTGTCGTCGGCATCGCCGAAATAGACACCCGGATGCTCACCCGCATCGCGCGAAACGCGGACGGCCCACTGAAGGCCGCTATCTTCTCCGGCGATGCCCTTTACATCATCAACGGTAACGGCCTACCCCGCGAACGCACCGGAGACGAGCTAGTCTCCGCGCTACAGGAGTGGGAGCCGCAGGCGACTTGCGGGGCGGCGCAGCCCCCTGCGGACGAGTCATCTCGCGGAGTCCGTGTTCCGGGCACCCGTCGCACAGACCTCAAATCGGTGATGGTCATCGGCTCTGGCCCCATCGTCATCGGGCAGGCATGCGAATTCGACTACTCCGGCACCCAGGCGTGCCGCGTGCTAAGGGAGGAGGGCCTGCGGGTCATCCTGGTCAACTCCAACCCGGCCACCATCATGACCGACCCAGAGTTCGCCGACGCCACCTACGTCGAGCCAATCACCACCGAGGTGCTGACCACCATCATCGCCAAGGAACGGCCCGATGCGCTGCTCGCCACCCTCGGCGGGCAGACGGCCCTCAACGCCGCCATCGCCTTGGATGAGGCCGGAGTGCTGGCCAAGTACAACGTCGAGCTGATCGGCGCGAATATTCCCGCCATCCAGCGCGGAGAGGATCGCGAAGCGTTCCGGGAGGTGGTGGCCCGCTGCGGCGCCGAAAGCGCCCGCTCGCACATCATTCACGACGTAGAGGCCGCCGTGGCCGCCGCCGCTGACCTGGGCTACCCGATGGTGGTGCGACCCTCCTTCACGATGGGCGGCCTTGGTTCTGGCTTGGCCTACGACGAGGAAGATCTGCGCCGCATTGTCGGCCAGGGCCTGCACTACTCGCCAACCACCGAGGTACTCCTAGAGGAGTCCATTCTCGGCTGGAAGGAGTACGAGTTTGAGATGATGCGCGACTCGGCCGACAACGTGATCGCCATCTGCTCTATCGAGAACGTAGACGCCGTGGGCGTGCACACCGGCGACTCCATCACCGTCGCCCCGGCGTTGACCTTGACCGACGCCGAATACCAGAAGTTGCGGGATATTTCGGTTGCCATCATCCGCGATGTGGGCATCGCGGCGGGCGGCTGTAACATCCAATTCGCCGTCGATCCGAAGACCGGCCGGGTCATCGTCATCGAAATGAACCCGCGCGTCTCGCGCTCCTCGGCCCTGGCCTCCAAGGCCACCGGCTACCCGATAGCCAAGATCGCCGCGAAGGTCGCCATCGGCTACACGCTGCCCGAAATAGTCAGCGACATTGCGCTGGCCGCCACGGCCCAAGACGAGCCGACCATCGACTACGTGGCGGCGAAGGTACCGCGCTTCGCGTTTGAGAAGTTCCCGGCCGCCGACGACACGCTGACCACCACCATGAAGTCCGTGGGTGAGGCGATGTCTCTGGGCCGAAACTTCACCGAGGCGCTTGGCAAGGCGCTGCGGTCGATTGACAAGCCTGGCGTCCAATTCCACTGGGATGGCGAGGCACCCTCGGGGGAGGCGTTGGAGTCGCTGTTGGTCGAGATTCGCCGCCCCACCGAGACTCGCCTGGTTGATGTGCAGCAGGCTCTGCGCGCCGGAGCCTCTGTGGAGCGCGTTTTCGAGGCCACCTGGATCGACCCGTGGTTCCTCGACCAAATCCAGCTGATGAACGAGATTGCCGCCGAGGTGGCCGCGGCAAAGAACCTGAGCGCCGACCTCCTGCGCCGGGCCAAGCGCCACGGTCTAAGCGACCGGCAGATCGCCTCCCTACGGAAGATGGGCGCCGCCGGGGAGGAGTCGGTGCGGGAGATTCGCCATGCCCTCGGGGTGCGCCCCGTGTTCAAGACGGTGGATACCTGCGCCGGATCGCGGCAAGCCAAGACGCCGTATCACTACTCGTCATACGACACCGAATGCGAGGTGGCGCCGCGCGAACGTGAGGCCGTGATTATTCTGGGTTCCGGTCCCAACCGCATCGGGCAGGGCATTGAGTTCGACTACTCCTGCGTACACGCCTCCTTGACGCTCGATCAGTACGAGACCGTGATGATTAACTGCAACCCGGAGACCGTCTCTACCGACTACGACACCTCTGACCGCCTCTACTTTGAGCCGCTGACCTTCGAGGACGTGCTGGAGGTGTACCACACGGAGCTGGCGGCCGGGCCGATCAAGGGCATCATCGTCCAGCTCGGCGGGCAGACGCCGCTCTCGCTGGCCCGCCGACTAGCAGAGGCCGGTCTGCCCATCTTGGGCACCCCGCCCGAAGCCATTGACGCCGCCGAGGATCGCGGCATCTTCGGCCAGGTGCTGCTCGACGCGAATCTGCCCGCCCCGGCCTTCGGTACCGCCCGCACGTTAGCCAAGGCCATCTCCGTGGCCGAAGGTATCGGCTACCCCGTGCTGGTACGCCCCTCCTACGTGCTGGGCGGGCGCGGCATGGAGATCGTCTACTCCCGCGAGCAGCTAACCGAGTACGTGGAGCGGGCGCTGGCCGCCGCCACCGAGACTGCCGCGGCATCGGGCACCATGCTCAAGGCGCCGCTGCTGATCGACCGCTTCCTCGACAACGGCATCGAGATCGATGTGGACGCCCTCTACGACGGCACCGAGCTGTTCCTCGGCGGCGTGATGGAACACATTGAGGCTGCGGGCATTCACTCGGGCGATTCGGCCTGTGTGCTGCCGCCCGTTTCGCTGTCCGCCGCCGAGATCGCCCGCATCCGCCGCTCTACGGAGGCCATTGCCCGCGGGGTAGGGGTAAAGGGTCTGCTGAACGTGCAGTATGCGCTGGTCAGCGACGTGCTGTATGTGCTGGAGGCCAACCCGCGCGCCTCGCGCACGGTGCCCTTTGTCTCAAAGGCCACGGGTGTCTCGCTGGCAAAGGCCGCCGCCCGCCTCATGGTGGGGGAAACCATCGCCGACCTGCGCGCCTCGGGCCTGCTGCCCGCAACCGGCGATGGCGGCGACCTCGACCTGGACGCGCCCATCGCGGTCAAGGAGGCGGTGCTGCCGTTCAAGCGCTTCCGTACCAGGGCGGGCAAGGCCGTAGATACGGTACTCGGCCCGGAGATGCGCTCCACCGGAGAGGTGATGGGTTTCGACCGGGACTTCCCGCACGCCTTCGCCAAGAGCCAGGCCGCCGCATTCGGGGGTCTGCCGAAGTCAGGCAAGGTGTTTGTCTCGGTGGCTGACCGCGACAAGCGGGCCATCGTTTTCCCGGTCAAGCGCCTTGTGGAGATGGGTTTTGAGGTGCTGGCAACGGGTGGCACCGCGCAGGTGTTGATGCGCCACGGTATCCCCGCCACCATCGTGCGGAAGCACTCGCAGGGCACCGGGCCAAACGGTGAACCGACCATCGTTGACCTGATTACGGAGGGCAAGGTGGACATGGTGGTTAACTCGCCATCCGGCCAGGTGGCCAGGGCCGACGGCTACGAGATTCGCGCCGCCACCACCGCCGCCGACATTGCCATCCAAACCACGGTCGATCAGTTCATTGCCGCCGTGCAGGCCATCGAGGCCATCTTGGCCGACCCCTTCGAGGTGGAAAGCCTCCAAGAACACACCGCTGCCACTAACGCCCGCCTGGGCCGGGAGGTGAACATCAGTGGTTGAGCAGTCCCCGGTGGTTGAACCTGTCGAAGCCACCCCTTTCGGTACCCGTCTCGCCGCCGCAATGGACACCTTCGGTCCCCTCTGCGTCGGCATTGACCCTCACCCCTCGCTGTTGGCGGCGTGGGGGCTACCCGACGACGTGATGGGGCTGCGGGAGTTCTCGCTTGGCGTCGTGGCGGCCCTGGGCGGGCACGTAGCCGCGTTGAAACCACAGGCGGCGTTCTATGAGCGGCACGGCTCGGCGGGCATCGCCGTGCTGGAGGAAACCCTGGCCGCCGCCCGCCGCGTCGGCACGCTGACCATCGTGGACGCCAAACGCGGCGACATTGGCTCGACGATGACCGGCTACGCCGAGGCATACCTGCGCGACGGCTCACCGCTGGCGGGCGACGCGCTGACCGTTTCGCCTTATCTGGGCTTCGGTTCGCTTCGCCCCGCCATCGACCTGGCCTTAGAAACAGGCCGCGGCCTATTTGTACTCTGCCTCACCTCCAACCCCGAGGGTGCATCGGTGCAACATGCGCACCCCTCTGGGTCCTGCGACTCGCTAACGCTCGCGCAGGATGACGTTCCCCCCGCGTCATTCTGCGCGGAGCGGAGCGGAGTCGCAGAACCTAGAACCGTCGCCGCCGCCATCGCCGTCCAGGCCACCGCCATCAATGAGGGCGCCGACCCGCTGGGTTCCATCGGCTTGGTTGTCGGCGCCACCGTCGGGGAAGCGGCCACCAATACCGGCACCAACCTAGTGGAAGTTAACGGTCCGCTGCTGGCCCCCGGCGTCGGCGCGCAGGGTGCCGGTCCGGTCGAACTGGCCCAGGTTTTCGGCCCCGCCCGCCGAAACGTCCTGGCCTCTTCCTCCCGAGCCGTCCTGGCTGCCGGCCCCAGTCTGACCGCCTTGCGCGCTGCTGCCCAACAAGCCGCCATCGAAGCCCGCACCGCCCTGCGCTAAACGCGTTCTTCTCACCGACGCCGAGTCTGGTCAGCGCGCCTTCTATGAATCGCTCAATCTCACCGAAGCTCACGATCACGACCCGCCGCTGCGTGCTTTTGTCCTAGTACGCGGTTCGTAATGAGTCATGATTGATCGGGTGGAAAAGCAACAGGCATCAGCCATGATTCTGACAGCAACCGAGCAGGCATTAGGCGTCGGGGTAGGGTGCAGCGCATACGTGACCAGCGGGATGGCAGGCGATATCTTTCGAGTGTGGCTGCGCGATGGCCGCACGGCCATCGTCAAGACGGCCAGGCCAGAACGACCCACCGACTTTTCCAGCGAGGCCCACGCCCTGGGGATGCTGGCCGCGACGAACACCGTGCCGGTGCCGGAGGTACTCGGTGTCGGCGCCGACTGCCTGGTCATGGCTGAGCTTGGCAGTATCGAGCAGACACCCACCGATGCCCAGTGGGCCATCCTTGGCGCCCAGCTGGGGCAACTGCATTGGGAGGAAGGCCCTCACCTTGGGTATGTCGGTAGCGATACACCCGTCGATCCCGATGAAACCTGGGCCGACTTCTGGGCCTGCCGCATTCGCGAACTCACCCGACTGTGGCGCAACCCAGAGGTGCTAACAGACGACGATCTGGCCGGCATCGAGCGAATTATTAAGGTATACGGCCCACAGGTGCCGCCATCAAAACCGATACTCTGCCACGGCGATCTTTGGCGAAACAACGTCCACCTTGGCGACGATGGTCGGCTCTACGTGATCGACCCCTCGCTCGACTATTCACATCCCGAGGCCGATCTGGCCACCACGCGAATCAACGGACCGTTTCCCGAAGTGTTCTACGCGGGATACCGCAACACCCATCCCCTCGCGGATGATTGGGAGACCCGGCTACCGCTTTACCTGCTCAAAGAGCTGCTCGGCATGACGGCGCAAATTGCCCACGAGCCATCGTTGCGTTTGCTGCGAGAGTTCGCGGCCAAGGCATAGCCCCGGCAAACTACCGGCGGCCATCTGCGAGTAGGCCGCGGACCATCGCATAGAGGGGCTTCTCAGCAAGGGTGTCATCCCAGAGGGTCGCGTAGCCCTCGCCGGGGAACAACGATGGAATCCACGAATAGGCATCGCCCACACCCCACAGGGTCACGCCGGTGCAGCGCGGCACGGCCAGGCATGCCGCAAACACGCGGCGATACCAGTTGGCCTGCTTCGCGATGTCATCAGCCGACGCGGGGGAGCCATCCTCGGCTACGTTCATGCGGACGTCTAATTCCGTGATCTCCACGTCGAGTCCCAGCGCGGCAAAGCGCTCCATGTTTGCTTGTAAGTCATCTGCGAAACCGAGACCCGAGTTCAGCGTGAAGTGCCCCTGAAACCCGAAGCCGCCTAGCGGCACACCATCGGCCAGTAACTCTTGACATAGCGCGTAGTAGGCGTCGGACTTCGGGTTCAGACGCTCAATGTTGTAGTCGTTGAGGATGAGTGTGCAGGCGGGATCAGCGGCGTGCGCCCAGCGGAACACATCGGCGATGATGGTCGGACCAAACCGCGCCAACCACGGGTTTCGGTCGGTGCGGTATTTCGCTTCATCGTTGAAAACCTCGTTGGCGGCATCCCAGGAAGCTATGCGCCCGGCATAGCGGCCAACCACTTTAGTGATGTACTCACGCAGGATATCGCGCAGCTCCTCGTCCGAGGCCGCGCCCGGTGCGAACAGGTCAAGTAGCCACTGCGGGTTTTGGTTGTGCCAGAACAGGGTGTGACCGCGCACCCGTTGGCCGTTTGCCTCCGCGTAATCGACCACAGCGTCAAAATCTGCGAAGTCGAAGCGGCCCCGCTCCGGCTGCGCATACTCCCACTTACCCTGGTTCTCCGGGGTGAGAGAGTTGAAGTCGGCGGCGATGATTTCGCGCAGCCGGACATCGTTGGCAAACGGGTCTATTCCGAGATTCGAGCCGCCATAAAAAAGATGACCCGCTCCGGCCACTGCCGTACCAATAAAGAACCCGGCCGGAGCGGCCGTCCGCAAAGATGTCATTGACTCATCATCTGCCCACCTGGCGGCCTCAACCTCCGCCCAGGCGCGTAACGAGCGGTCGGTGACCCTCCATCCAGGGGATGAGGAGGGTCAGGTCGAAGACGGAACGAGGGGAGCGGGAAATCGGGCCGTGGGGCGATGTGCGCGATCTGGGGCAAACGCGACGCTAGAGGCATGACATACGAATCCAACCTCATCCCGTACACCAATCTTGCCACCAAGCGGCGCGAGCGGCGCATCGCCATAGTCTGGGGCATCATTGCGGCAGCATTGACGCTTGGCGCCGGACTGTTCGTGGTCGAATCAGCCGAAGCCTACGAACTGCCAAGCAGCCCGACGACAATGGCGGGCAGCCCGACTGCCAGGACGGCCAGGACATCAGAACCGGCGCCGCAGCTCATCGAAACGCCAGCCTGCGCCCCCGATGCGCGCTCGCTCCTGACTGTCACCAACGGCAACCTGTCGGAAGGTTCCTTGCAGACCCTTTCTTTCGCTCCGAACCATCGACTACGCCCGGATGCGGCAGAAGCGCTCGAAGCTCTTAACGTTTCCTACCGAGCGGCGTTCGGGCGCAACCTAATGGTCACCTCGTCGTATCGCTCCTTTGCCGGGCAAGTGACCGCCCGTGAGACCCACGGTCACCTGGCCGCCGATCCTGGCACGTCGAACCACGGCTGGGGGATCGCCGTAGACCTGACAGATCAGGTACAGGCATTTCACACGCCCGAACACCAGTGGCTACGAGCCAACGCTCCGACCTACGGCTGGCACCTGCCCGCCTGGGCGCGCGAGGATGGCGGCCTGCCCGAGCCGTGGCACTGGGAGTTCCACGGCCCCGCCGAAATCCCGGTTGACGCCTCCGGCCCGGTCGAGATCAACCCCGCCAAGTGGCTCGACCACAACTGCTAACCACGCCAGCTCAGCTAAGCAAATAATCACGGAGATGTCCGTTTTTTGGCCCAAAATGTTCTGTTATGGCCATTTAAACCCACGATTTTGCGCCAAACCGCCCTCTCAGGTTGCCAAAACGGCAGGTCAGAGATAGCTTCAGGCAAGCAGTATCCGTTAAGTTCATCCCAGCAACAAGAAGGTGACCTCTATGGCACTCCCTCCCCTTACCCCTGAACAGCGTGCAGCAGCTCTCGAAAAGGCAGCCGAAGCCCGGCGTGTCCGCGCCGAGATCAAGGATCAGCTAAAGCACGGCAAGCTCTCAATCGCCGACGTGATCGAGAAGGGCAAGATCGACGACACCGTCGGCAAGCTCAAGGTTGTCGCTCTGCTCGAAGCGATGCCTGGCGTCGGCAAGGTTAAGGCGCAGGCCATCATGCTTGAGGTCGGCATTGCCGAGACGCGTCGCGTCCGTGGCCTTGGCCAGCACCAGGCCGCTGGTCTCATCAAGCGATTTGCCTGAGATAAAGCCCCAAACACAACTGACAGTTCTCGCCGGACCCACTGCCGTTGGCAAGGGGACGGTTTCGCGTGACCTGATAGCCCGCCATCCGCAGGTGTGGCTATCAGTGTCCGCGACCACGCGCCCCCCTCGTCCTGGCGAGGTTGATGGCGTTCACTACGTCTTCGTGAGCGAGGATGAGTTCGACGCGCTCGTCGCGCAGGGGCGAATGTTGGAATGGGCGCTTGTGCATGGGCGATATCGCTACGGCACGCCGCGCGGCCCAGTGGCCGAGCGTCTTGCCAGCGGCATTCCAGTGCTGCTCGAAATCGATCTAGATGGCGCTCGGCAAGTGCGCGGAGCCATGCCCGACGCACAGTTGGTGTTCCTCGCCCCGCCCAGCCAGGCCGAACTAGAGCGGCGCCTGCTTGGGCGAGGCACCGAGAATGCCGCCGAGCGCGCCCGTCGCCTAGAAACCGCCCGCATTGAAATGGCCGCCGAGCCGGAGTTCGATCACACAATCGTCAACGACAACGTGCAGCGTGCCGCCAACGAGTTGGCCGTGTTGATGGGCGTAGCCGGACAGGGCGGGTAGACTGTTGGCCAGACCCCGACCCCTACCTGATTTTTAGGAGCCATCATCATGGCCGGAACAACCGCTGCGCCCGTTGGTATCACCGACCCGCCCATCGACGAACTGCTCGACAAGACCGAATCCAAGTATGGCCTGGTCCTCTACGCCGCCAAGCGTGCCCGTCAGATCAACTCCTACTACTCGCAGCTCAACGAGGGGCTGCTGGAGAACGTTGGCCCCCTGGTTGATGTGCGCGCCCAGGAAAAGCCGCTGTCGATTGCGATGCGAGAGATCAACGAGGGCTTGCTGACGGCCACTCCCGTTGCAGATTTTGTTGGCGGCGACCTGGCACACGACTTCTGAGGTCTGCTCGCCCCTGCTCCTTATAGGCTTTAGCCATGAGGATCATCCTTGGCGTAAGCGGTGGCATCGCCGCGTATAAGTCCGTGCTGCTGTTACGCCTGCTGCGTGAGGCGGGGCACAGCGTGCGTGTCATCCCCACAGCCGCCGCGTTGCGATTCGTGGGCGCCGCCACCTGGGAGGCGCTTTCCGGCGAGCCAGCGAGCGCGGACGTGTTTGACGATGTGCCCGGCGTACCGCATGTGGCGCTCGGACAGGGCGCCGACCTGGTGGTCGTGGCCCCGGCCACCGCCGACCTGCTTTCGCGAGCCGCCAGCGGCCGCGCCGATGACCTGCTTACCGCCACACTGCTCACCGCTCGCTGTCCGGTGGCTCTGGCCCCGGCCATGCACACCGAAATGTGGGAGCATCCGGCGACGCGGACCAACGTGGCCCTGCTGCGGGAACGCGGCGTCCACATAATCGAGCCAGCCAGTGGTCGCCTCACCGGTGCCGACTCCGGCTCCGGTCGCCTGCCGGAACCGGCCGACATAGCGCGTGAAGCGCTGGCGCTCATTCCCTCGTCATCCTGCGCGAAGTCGCAGGATCTAGCGGGCAAGTCCGTCGTCGTCTCTGCCGGAGGTACCCGCGAACCCATCGACCCGGTGCGGTGGATCGGCAACCGTTCCAGTGGCAAGCAGGGCATCGCGCTGGCCAAGACGGCTCGAACGCGCGGCGCGCACGTCACGCTGGTGGCGGCCAATATCGAGGATGCCGAAGGGGCAGCCGATGTGGTAATCCCGGTAGAAACTTGCCTAGAGTTACGCCAGGCTGTGCGCGACGCCGGGGCCGCCGCCGACGTAATTGTGATGGCCGCCGCCGTGGCCGACTTCCGCCCGGCCATGCCAGCCGCGGTGAAGATCAAGAAGGCTCAAGGCCCGGCGTCCATTGACCTCGTGGAGAACCCGGACATTCTCGCAGAACTTATCCGCGAACCGTTGCGTGCAGGTCAGGTAGTGGTGGGCTTCGCCGCCGAGACGGGTGATGAGACGTCTGAGGTGTTGGAATACGGCCGAGCCAAGGCCCGCCGAAAGGGCGCCGACCTGCTGGCGGTCAACGTTGTCGGCGAGGGGCTGGGATTCGGTACCGCCACCAACGAGATATGGCTGCTTAATGCCGTCGGCGAGCAGGTGGCCCATGCCGCCGGTAGCAAGCGCGAGGTAGCCGACGCCATCTGGGATGCGGTGATCGCGCTATGACGAAAAAGGTGCTGTTGACCGGGTTCGAACCATTCGACGGAGCCGAGGTTAACGAGTCGTGGGAGGCGGTGCGGCTGGTCGCCCAATCGTGGCCGACTGACGGTGAGGCGCAGCTAGTCATCGTCTGTCTGCCGGTCACCTTTGATGGTGCCTTCGCCAAGGTAGCGGAGATGATTGCGGAAAACGGGCCGTTCGATCTGATTCTGAACACCGGCCTCGATGCTAGGTCTGCCTCCGTGAAGGTGGAACGGCTCGCCGTGAATAAGGCCGATGCTCGCATCCCCGACAACGCCGGATTCCAGCCGCAGGAAGAATTGCTGAATGAGAGTGGACTATTAGAGCTGAGCGTCACCTTACCCGTGCCGGAACTCGAAGAACGGCTTAGGGCCGCGGACATTCCGACAGAGATTTCATTCTCGGCAGGCACCTATGTCTGCAACTCCGTCTTCTACCGGGTGCTAGCCGCCACCGCCAACACCGAGACCCGCGCCGGATTCATCCACATTCCCTCCGCCAGCTCGCTCCCCATCTCTGAGAGCGCCCGCGCCCTAACCA
>WQZL01000056.1 GCA_009780755.1 Promicromonosporaceae bacterium
ATGGCGGGTGGCACGCCCGGGCACACCGGGGGCGGCGGGTCGCGCTCACACGGTGCGGGCTGTCTTGGGCACCGAGAAGTGGACGTGCATTGGTGAGTCGCTCGGCATGATGGATGTGGTGCGGACTCGCGACGAACGGCGATTAATCGGGCATCTTGGCCCGGAAATCTTGGCACCCGATTTCGCCCAGGTTGGCGTTTTTGAGGCGGAGCAGAGACTTGCCCGGTTGTCAGATCAGCCGCTAAGTAGGGCGTTGCTGGATCAGCGGGTGGTCGCCGGGATCGGTACCATCTGGATGGCCGAATCTCTATACCAGCTACGCCTGTGGCCGTGGACTCTCGTAGCGGACACGGATAAGGCGATGCGGCTGACTCTGCTGAACATCGCCGCCTCACGCATCGCAAACAGCGTAGAGCTGGCAACCAGCCACGGATTCAGCGCGGTTCCCTGCTACGTATACGGCCAGCTGGGTAAGCCCTGCACCCGCTGCGGCACGCGCATCAAAATAGCCGGCCAATCCGGCCCAACCACAAAGCCCGACCAGGGCACAGGCGAACGCATAGTCCACTGGTGCCCCACCTGCCAACCAAACCCCACCTCCCCTCCCGGTGGTTGAGCCGGTTGCTGCGGGTGGTTGAGTAGGAGCGAGGAACGAGCGTCGAAACCCTTGGGTTGAGCCTGTCGAAACCACCCCATGCGTCATTCTGCGTGGAGCGACGCAGGAGCGTAATCGCAGAACCTAGAGTTAACGGTAAGCATCTGGTCTAGGTCCTGCGACTCGCTAGCGCTCGCGCAGGATGACGGAGAGAGGGGTGCTACCGCTCGCGCAGGATGACGGAAATATCGAAACTCTTGGGTTGAGCCGCCCTCCGGCGATTGAGCCGGTTGCTGCGGGTGGTTGAGTAGGAGCGAGGAACGAGCGACGTGTCGAAACCCTTGGGTTGAGCTTGTCGAAATCACTGGAGAGACGGATGAACCTAATCACAAATTCCCAGCTCAAAATGCGGCACACTTCATAAAAAGGCCCGCGCACCCCTTGCGTATCGGACGCTTGTCTATTAGACTAGAAGCATCAGCTGGGAAGCCTCGATGATAGTCAGTTCAGGGTATTCCGCATTTACGCAAGGAGGTGTGTGATGAGCATTCAGGCTGACAGCCAGAGCAGCTTGTCGCGCACTTCTGCTCAACGTCTTACCGAGGCTGTTGCATTGCTGCGACAGGGCGTGGAACTTTTAACAGATTTGGCTAGCGATGATGCTACAACCGGCTGTCTGCGGGATGTCGATTTTGACACCCTGGCCGCCGCCGAAAAAGAGATTCGCCGCCTGGAATCACGGGAGGCTACAGCGCGATTGTGCATGTTGCCCGTATTGGATGCCTCTGGAATGTGGGCACTGCGTGGAGCGAGGTCTTTCCCTGCCTGGCTGCAACGCCATGACGACGTATACCCAAGCCTTGCCAAGCGAGAACACCGCCAGGCCCGAGCGCTGCGCGATGATCTACCTGCCACCCGAACGGCGGCTCTTTCCGGCACCGTCGGCGGCGAACATGTCACCGCGCTGGTCGGCATTTGCACCAGCGGGCCGCGCCTGGCTGCGCTAGCAAGCCCGATGCCTAATATTCCTGCCCTCCTCGATGCCGCAGGAAACAAGGTGGCCGCACCGCCTACCGGTGAGGAATACCTTCTTGAAGAAGCCGCCCACTTCCGGCTAGGGCACTTCACCCGCCTGACCAAGCACTTCGCACACCGCGCCGACCCAGCAGCCGATGAGCGCGGGTTCCGGGACGCCAAGGCTCGGGAGTTCTTCGACATCGGGTTTACCCTCGGCGGAGCCAACGTAACCGGATTTCTCACCGAAGAACACGCCACCACATTGCAGACAGCGCTCAAATACCTCGTGGGAACACCCGGCAACGATGATGACCGCACTCCCTCTCAGCGTCGAGCGCAGGCTCTCGCCGACCTGGCACGATTCGTGCTAGACAACGGGCACGTCGGCACCGGCGCGGCAGTGCGACCCCACCTGATGGTCACTGTCTCCTGGGAAGAACTCAAAGCCCAGATCGCCAGCGCCGAAATCGACCCCGTCACCGAGCCAGAACTTCACGGTCAGGCCGAACGGCTCCTAGCCCTAGAGAAGACGCCAGCGATGCTGATCGATTCCACCGGCCCGCTGCCCGATTCCCTGCTCCGCCGCCTAGCCTGTGACAGCGAAATCACCCGCATCGTATTCGGCCCGGATTCGCAAATTCTCAACATCGGCCGCCAAGAACGAACCTTCAGAAAACAGATACGCAAAGCAGTAATAGCCAGAGACCGACACTGCACGTATCCGGGCTGTTGGGAACCACCATCCAGATGCGAAGTTCATCATGCAGTAAGACATTGGGCCGCCCATGATGGAGATACTTCCGCCGATAATGCCGCCCTGCTCTGTTGGCACCATCATGACCACGTAGACGGCACCGGCATAGAAATGCACTGGAAAACCGGCAAATGGCATTTCACCAACCGCCACGGCCAAACAGTCACCTAACTTCGGGGTGTCGCTAGAGAGCAGCGAAGGCGGGGTGGGTTAGCAAGTCGGCGGGAATGGTGTCGGGAATGCTCATCAGTTCGGCGACGGCAATGCGGTCGCTAACCTCGCGCAGCACGGAAGAGAGCGGCACATCGAGAGCGCTACAGATCGAGCCGAGCAGCTCGGAGGACGCCTCCTTGACGCCACGCTCCACTTCGGAAAGGTAGCCGAGCGAGACCCGCGCCTGCGAGGAAACCTCGCGAAGCGTACGCCCCTGTCGCTGGCGCACGTCGCGCAGCACGTCACCAATGTGTTCCCGTAAGGCAATCACGGCACTCCCCCTCCATAAGTCATCGAACCAAACGACCATTCTAAGTTATCGCGCCCTATACGTCGCGGTAAAACTCGCCTGACGCTGTGGGACTCAAGCGTCCTTGGCTCCATACGCTAAATCTCGCCGCTCCTTGCGCCAGATGCGGGCGCCGGCAATGGCGTAGTCGAGGCCGGTCACCCAGGTCACAACGATGGCGATGCCCATCACCGTCCAAGCCAGCACCCGCCACCAGTCAGGCAGGTAGGCAAGCGGCAGCACAAATGCGCCAATCGCCAGCGATTGAATGAAGGTCTTGGCCTTACCGCCGCGAGAGGCTGGCAGCACCACATATCTGAGCAGGAACATGCGCATGGCGGTGATACCCAGCTCGCGAACCAGCACCACCGTCGGCACCCACCAGCCGTGCGGGCCAAACTCACCTAGTGGCGCCCACAGCAGAATCAGGGCGGCGCCGATAAGAGTTTTGTCCGCGATGGGGTCAAGAATCTTGCCCAGATCAGTGACCAGGCCACGGCTGCGAGCGAGGTCCCCATCGATGCGGTCAGAAATGGCCGCCACCCCGAAGATCACGGTGGCCACAATGCGCCAGGTGAGAGTGTGTCCGCCCTGGGCTAACAGCGCCCACGCGAAGAAGGGCACCACAAGGATGCGGGACATCGTCACTACATTCGCGACGTTCCACATGGCGGGAGTTGCTTCGGACACCCGGTAAGCCTAATCGATTCACCCAGCGACATCTCCGCCACCATCACGTCTATCGCCCTACTGTGCTGACATGAGGATGCATCGATCTGTCGCTTATGCCTTCGCAACACTCGTGTTGGCGCTTGCTGCCACGTCATCTTGCGCGAGCGAAACTCAGCCGTTGGGTGACTATTCGTGGGTCTCGCGCTCGACTTCGTCGCCGCAAAATGACCAGGAGATGGGGTCGCCGGGCGAAGTACGCAAGCCAGCCGAGGATGACCAGCCTGAGCGGCCTGCCGTTTTTACCATTTTGGGCGGCGGCGATCTGCTGCTGCATAGATCGGTCAATAATGCGGCGGCAACCGCCGATGGTTACAACTACTCGCCACTACTCACCGGGCTAGATGCCTGGGTGCAAGGTGCCGACCTGGCCTTATGCCACCTGGAGGTGCCCTTGGCGCCCGAAGGTGTTGCCCCGTCCGGGTATCCGCTGTTTGGCGCTCCCGCGCAGATTATCCCGGCCCTGGCGGAGCAGGGGTGGAACGGCTGCTCTACCGCATCGAACCACTCGATAGACCGCGGTCTTTCCGGGCTAACTGCCACCCTTGATGCCCTCGACGCGGCGGGCCTCGGTCATGTGGGCACGGCTCGCACCCAAGTTGAGGCGGAGGCGCCGCAGCTTTACGAGCTGGAGCGGGAGGGTCGCACCATCACGGTGGCGCATCTGTCCATCACCTACGGTCTAAATGGCCTGGTGTTGCCCGCCGACACTCAGTGGGCGGTAAATCTGATCGACGTGACTGCCACCATTGCGCGCGCTACCGCCGCCCGCGAAGCGGGGGCCGACCTGGTGGTGGTGAGCCTGCACGATGGCATCGAATATCGTGCCGAACCGTCCTCACCGCAGATCGCCACGGCGCAGGCGTTGGCCGATGCTGGCGTGGTGGACCTGATCTTCGGTCATCACGCCCATGTGCCGCAGCGCATCGAGCTGCTGCCGGGCGGCCCAGGCGACAAGGGCATGTGGGTGGCCTACGGGATGGGGAACCTGATCTCCAGTCAGGGCGCCCACTGTTGTGCGCCGGAAACCTCAAATGGACTGTTGATTACGGCGACGGTGGTTGCCGAGCCGGGTGGCCCGGCCCGCGTGACCGGCCTGGAGTGGACCGGCATCACGGTGGACCGGACGGCGGGCTATCTCGTCCGGGTGATCGGCGAGGCCATCGCCAACCCGGCGGGCGGCACGCTCTCCCCCGCCGAGCTGGCGAATCGCGACGCTCGCGTCCGCGCCGTCCTGGGCGAGGCCAAAGAACGCACCACCCCACCAACGCCTACCGGCCCGACGCCGAAGAGCTTGACGCGTCTGCAATGATGGGGGTATGTCAAAGACGATTGTGATTACCGGAGCTTCCGATGGCATTGGCGCCGCGCTGGCCAAGCGCCTGAAGGACAAGGGCAACAATGTGGCGATAGTTGGGCGGAGCAAGGTCAAGACCGCAGCCGTCGCCGCCGAGCTGGCGGTGCCCTCCTATCTGGCAGATTTCGCCAAGCTTTCCGATGTGCGGGCGTTGGCCGCCGACCTGGAGCGTGACTATCCCCGCATTGACGTGCTTATCAACAACGCCGGCACCTGGTTCGATGAGTACGCGCTCACCGAAGACGGTTTTGAGCGCACGATGCAAGTCAATCACCTGGCCCCGGCGCTGCTGACCGAGCTGCTGCTGCCCACGCTAACCCGCGCCGAGGGCGAGCCGCCATCGATAGCGCAGTGGACCACCTCTATGTCCTCGCGCTGGGTGGGCAAGTTGGATGCGGCTCGAATCGGAGTTGATGACGAGATCGCCCGCGCGCGCTACAAGAACATGCGGGTGTATGGCACCGCCAAGTTGGCCTGTTCCGTTTACGTTGCCGAGTTCGAGCGCCGTCACACCCAAGATGGCATCGCGGCCGTCTCGGTTCACCCAGGCATGGTCGCCACCTCTTTCGGCACGAATAGCGATAGCAGCCGAAAAGGCGGCAGCCTGTTCCAGAAATTCATGACGAAGTACATCCTGACCACGCCCGATGGGTCGGCCGCCCGGCTGCAACACTTCGCGGAAGGCATCCCCGGCACCGATTGGATTCCCGGCGACTACTACCAGGGCAAGCGACACTACAAGCACGCCCAGGTGGCTGACCTCGCCCTTGGCGTGGCCGTCTGGAACAGAACACGCGAGCTGCTGCAACTGGCTAACTAGCTGACTAGCGGCCACTAGAATTGTTTTTCATGGCCCGAGACAAGACGCCCAAGGAAAAGAAGCAACGCTGGTACCACCAGGTGTGGCAGGCGTACCGGATGACGGCGCAGACCGACCCGGCAACTACCTGGGTGCTGTTGGCGGTGTTCTTCTCCGTCATCGGCATCGGCGTAATACTCGGCCTGACGGTGTTCAACCTGGTGACGGCGATCATCATGTTCATTCCGCTGGCCGTGCTGGCGACGATGTTCATGCTGACCAGACGGGCCGAACGCGCCGCCTACAAGCGCATTGAGGGGCAAGCGGGTGCGGCCCGTTCGGCGCTGGGCACCGTGCGTGGTGGCTGGACGTTCGAGGACGAGCCGGTGGCGATAAACAAGTCACAAGACCTCGTGTTCCGTGGCGCTGGACGCCCCGGCGTGATTCTGGTTTCCGAGGGGCCAGCGCATCGCGTCACGCGAATGTTGGAGGATGAGCGCAAGAAGGCCGCCCGTGTCCTGCCGAATGTGCCGATCACCCTGATCCAAGTGGGCAGCGATGAGGGCCAGGTGCCGCTGCCAAAACTTGCCCGCACGGTTCGCAAACTAAAGGCACAGCTGACCCGCGCCGAAGTGGCAGAGGTCACCAAGCGGTTGCGGGCGCTCGGCGGTATGAAACTGGGGATTCCAAAGGGCATCGATCCCACCAAGGCCCGGCCCGACCGCAAGGGCTTAAAGGGGCGCTGATCCTAAAACGGGGGCGTCCACGGTTTCTAGGGCGCACCGCAATTTCCCGCCCGAATCTGCCGTAGAAGGAGACCTAGTGTTTAACAACGCCCATGACGCCATCGCCTTCGTCCGCGACCAGGGCGTGGAGTTCATCGACTGCCGTTTTGTCGATCTGCCTGGGGTGTGGCAGCACTTCAACATTCCGGCGACGCAGTTTGGCGAGGCGTCATTCACCGAGGGCTTAATGTTCGATGGCTCCTCGATCCGCGGCTTTCAGGCCATCCACGAATCCGACATGAAGCTGGTGCCGGATGTTGGCACGGCGTTCGTGGACCCATTTCGGGCGCGCAAGACGCTGGTGATGAACTTCTCCATTGTCGATCCATTCACCGATAGCCCCTATGGGCGCGATCCGCGGCAGGTGGCGACCAAGGCCCAGGCGTACCTGGCCTCTACCGGTTTTGCCGACACCGCCTTCTTCGGCGCAGAGGCGGAGTTTTACCTGTTTGACGATATCCGCTACGAGGTCAGCCCGCAGGGTTCGTTCTACGCGATTGACTCCGTAGAGGCAGCCTGGAACACGGGCCGGGCCGAGGCGGGCGGCAATCTCGGCTACAAGACGCGGTTCAAGGGCGGGTACTTTCCGGTGTCGCCCTCGGATAAGCACGCCGATCTGCGCGATGAGATGTGTGCGACGCTTAGCGCCGTCGGCCTTGATGTGGAGCGGGCGCACCATGAGGTAGGCACGGCCGGGCAGCAGGAGGTCAACTACCGATTTAACACGCTGCTGCACGCGGCCGATGATCTGATGAAGTTCAAGTATGTGGTGCGCAACGTGGCGGCCGCGGCGGGCAAGACGGTGACGTTCATGCCCAAGCCGCTGTTCGGCGATGCCGGCTCGGGGATGCACACACATCAGTCGCTGTGGCTGAGCGGGCAGCCGCTGTTCTATGACGAGCGTGGTTACGGGGGCCTGAGCGATCTGGCACGGTGGTACATCGGCGGGCTGCTGCGGCACGCTCCGTCGCTGCTGGCGTTCACCAACCCGTCGGTGAACTCCTACCGCCGCCTGGTGCCGGGCTTTGAGGCGCCGGTAAACCTGGTGTACTCGGCGCGGAACCGTTCGGCGTGCATCCGCATCCCGGTAACGGGGGCTTTGGCTTCGGCCAAGCGGGTGGAGTTCCGGGTGCCGGATCCCTCGGCTAACCCGTACCTGTGCTTCGCGGCGCAGCTGATGGCGGGGCTGGATGGGATTCGTAACCGCTACGAGCCGGCCGCGCCCATCGACAAGGATCTCTACGAGCTGCCGCCGGAGGAGCATGCGCAGATCGCGCAGGTGCCTGGCTCTCTAGCCGAGGCGCTCAACAATCTGGAGGCATCGCACGACTACCTGACCGCTGGCGACGTGTTCACCGAAGACCTGATCGCCACCTGGATCGACTACAAGCGCCGCAATGAGGTGCTGCCGGTAGCGATGCAACCCACCCCCAAAGAATTCGAGCTGTACTACGACCTGTAGGGGTGGCGTCCGCTGCGTTATAGGTGCGGGTCGATCTGGCAGCCGGTCAGGATGGCTTCATCCTCGCCGACGATGCCCCAGCCGGGCAGGTAGGGCGGGAAGGTTGGCAGTGGCTGGTTACGAACCAGGTCCAGCATTTCGGCATCGGAGACCTCCTCGGGCACCGCCGCCCAATACTCGTTCAGCAGGGCGATACCGGTGATCTCGTCCCATAGCGCAGCGGTGAAATCCTCCGGCGCCTGGCCATGTCGCACCAGGCAGGCCGATACGCGCGCCGACTCGCCAACCTTGCCCGGATCGGTCAGCATCATGTTCCATAGGAAACCGAGGCTGTACTCATCTGGTCCCCACCACCGCGTGGTGCACTCCATTCGCTCCGGCGTGAGCCACCAGGGGTCGGCCTCCGCGCCCGGCACGTAGGGGCTACGCACCATCAGGCGACCTGTGTAGTCTTCCTCGGGCCACGCCGGGAAGCCCGCCTCGGTCAGACACTCGGCTAGGCGATAGTTGGCCTCGCGCATCTCTGCCACCGTGATTTGGCCGTCGGCGAGGATAGCGCGCAAGAAGTCGTTAGGGGCCGCCTCATAGGCGGATCGCAGAATCTCCGCCCAGGCGCTCTGGTCGAAATCCTCGGCGTATTGCGAACCCCCGCCGACATCTCCCTGCTGATCGTCGCCGCAGCCAACCATACCAATCGCGGCGAGTACGGCCATCATGAGAACTGCCGTCATCCTTAGTGTCCCAGAAAATCGCATCCGCCCATCTTAAAGGGGAGCAGTGCTGGAGGGCGCCGTCAAGCATCCAACAGGGGAGCCGTTATATGTTCAATAGCAATGCCGCCAAGTGTTCAGCAGTGATTGTCTCTGCTGACCAACTTGGTGACGATCTCGCAGATAGAATCGTGCTAACACGGGAGACCGCGCTTATCGCCGCGCTGATAGCGTGGCTGTAATTCCGCTGGCCCTGCTTGGTCCTTAGGCCGTCTTGCGCTGGGCGGCGGGGCGGGTTTTAGCGCGGGGGACGAGTGTGGGCAGGACGTTTTCGAGCACCACCTCGGCCGTGATGACCACGCGGGCCACATCGTCGCGGGAGGGCACATCGAACATCACCTGTTGCAGCACCTCCTCCATGATGGCGCGCAGGCCGCGGGCACCGGTGCCGCGCAGCAACGCCTGATCCGCAATGGCCCCGTAGGCATCGTCCGTGAACTCCAACTCGACGCCATCTAGTTCGAAAATCTTCTGATACTGCTTGGCCAGGGCGTTCTTCGGCTCGGTGAGGATGCGCACCATCGCCTCACGGTTAAGCGGCGAGACGGCTGCAACCACCGGTAGGCGCCCGATGAACTCGGGAATCAGCCCGTACTTCTGGAGATCGTCGGGTCGCACCTCGGCGAACAGATCCTCGTCCGGGTCGTCGTTCATCGGCGCACCGAAACCGATGCCGCGCTTGCGCACGCGGGCGGCCACGATATCTTCTAGCCCGGCGAACGCACCCGCCACGATGAACAGCACATTCGTGGTGTCGATGGTGATGAACTCCTGATGAGGATGCTTACGCCCCCCCTGCGGCGGCACGGATGCGCTGGTGCCCTCAATGATCTTCAGCAGCGCCTGCTGCACGCCCTCCCCGGAGACATCGCGAGTGATCGAGGGGTTGTCGGCCTTGCGGGCCACCTTGTCCACCTCGTCGATGTAGATGATGCCGTGTTCGGCCTTCTTCACATCGTTGTCGGCGGCCTGGATGAGTTTGAGCAGGATGTTCTCGACATCCTCGCCCACATAACCCGCCTCGGTCAGCGCGGTGGCGTCCGCGATGGCGAAGGGCACGTTGAGTCGTTTGGCCAGGGTTTGCGCCAGGTATGTCTTGCCGGTGCCGGAGGGGCCAACCAGCAGGATATTCGACTTGGCTATCTCCACCTTGTCGCCGGTTGTCTCGCCCTCGACCGGGTTAGCGGATGCCTGGATGCGCTTGTAGTGGTTGTAGACGGCCACCGACAGCGCCTTCTTGGCGGAATCCTGCCCGATGATGTACTCGTCGAGGAACTTGAAGATCTCCTGGGGCTTGGGCAGCTCATCGAGTCCGATCACGGCCTGGTCGCCGAACTCTTCCTCGATGATCTCATTGCACAGCTCGATGCACTCGTCGCAGATGTAGACGCCGGGGCCAGCGATGAGCTTCTTGACCTGCTTTTGCGTCTTGCCGCAAAAGGAACACTTCAGCAGTTCGGTGTCGCCGCTCAGCCGGGCCATGCGGTGCTTCCTTCCAGGGGTCGGTTAAAGGCGGATCCTATTCCACACTACCCGAGCAGCGTTGTCGCGCGGGGCGCGCCGCTACTTGGCGCCCGGCATCTTGCGACTTTCTAGCACCAGGTCCACCAGGCCGTACTCCTTGGCCTGGGCGGCGGTGAGAATCTTGTCGCGCTCGATGTCATCGCGTACCTGGTCGGCGGAGCGGCCTGTGTGCGCGGCGATGGTGTCCTCCAACCACTCACGCATCCGAATCATCTCCCGGGCGTGAATTTCAATGTCGGATGCCTGACCGTAGCCTCCCTCCATCGCGGGCTGGTGAATCAGCACGCGGGCGTTCGGCAGGGCGTAGCGTTTACCCGGCTGTCCGGCGGCGAGCAGCACGGCGGCGGCCGAGGCGGCCTGACCAAGACAAACGGTCTGAATCTGCGGCTTGATGTACTGCATCGTGTCGTACAACGCGGTCATCGCGGTGAAGGAGCCGCCCGGCGAGTTGATGTACATCATCACGTCGCGGTCCGGGTCCATCGACTCCAGCACCAATAGCTGCGCCATCACATCATCGGCGGAGGCATCATCTACCTGCACGCCAAGGAAGATGATGCGATCCTCAAACAGCTTGGCGTAGGGATCCTGCCGCTTGAAACCGTAGGCGGTGCGCTCCTCAAAGGTGGGCAACACATAGCGGGCAGACGGGCCAGCGAGCCGCTGGGAGGTGGCGGCGAACCGCTCGGGGGTGTACATCATCTTGTTCAGCCTTCCTTACCCATGCCGCCGCCACCGGCGAGCGCGGCCTTCTCGACGACGTGATCGATGAACCCGTACTTCAGTGCCTCTTCGGCGGTGAACCACGAGTCGCGGTCGTTATCTTTGAGGATTTTCTCTAGCGGCTGTCCGGTTTGGGCGGCGGTAATCTCGGCTAGCTGCTTCTTCATGTGCATGATGAGTTCGGCGTTGATGCGCACGTCGGTGGTGGTGCCGCCGACACCGCCGGAGGGCTGGTGCATCATCACCCGAGCGTGCGGGGTGGCGTAGCGCTTGCCCTTGGCACCGGAGCTGAGTAGGAACTGCCCCATCGAGGCGGCCATGCCCATCGCGACGGTGGCCACATCGGGCTGGATGAACTGCATGGTGTCGTAGATGGCCATGCCGGCGGTGATGGAACCGCCGGGGCTGTTGATGTACAGCCAGATGTCTTTGTCCGGGTCTTCGGCGGCGAGCAGCATCATCTGGGCGCAGATGGCGTTCGCATTCTCATCGCGCACCTCCGAGCCGAGCCAGATGATGCGCTCCTTGAGCAGCCGGTTGTAGATCGAGTCGTTTAGCCCGAAGGTAGGGCCGTCGCCGCGTGCCACGTTTATGTCTCCTAGTGCCGAGGTTGTCCAGGTAAGACCCTAGCGCCCCCGGCCCCTCCCGCTCGCACCCCAGCACGGGGTTTCGCTCATGGCTAACCAACCTCGTCCCCAACCCGTTTTTTCCACAGCCTGTGGAGAAGTTTCTGCATTCAATGCATCTATTTTCCTACATCGGATGTAGAAAAATCGCGCTCCCGATCACGCACGGTGAGCGATTAGGCGATCAGGCCGCCGTGGCAGTGGAGGTGGTAGACGGCGCCGCCTGGGCCGCTGATTTTTTCGTCACCGGTGAAGCGTGTCAGATCGCCGTCGGCCTCGAAGGTGTAGCGCCAGCCATTGTTCTCAAACTCGCGCGGGCCACGCACCGGGATGAGGCCAGGGTCGCGGCCCACGAGCATCAGCGCAGGCATCAGCGCGGAGTCGATGGCTGCCTCGCTGACGCCATCTACAATGGGCGTCCCGTAGTAATTCATTCCCCAGACGGGAACGCCTCGGTAGTAAGCCACCTCGGTGCCGATGAACTTGGTTCCCCCGAAATAGGTGTCGTGGTACGCCCAGTCGTCATCCATCCAGTGGTAGTCGAGCGATCCGGGCCTAAGCGACGCCACCTTGGGTGCGGCAGCATTGGCGTAGGTCTGCACCTTGGCCGCGATCAAAAAGTCAGCAAGAGCCTCAATGTTGTTCATATCCCTCACCCTAAAACAACCCACTGACAATCACCGGCAGCCAGAAATGACGACGCCTAGGGCAAGCCACTGGCCGCATTGGCGTGCTTTACCAGTCGCGCTCCTCGCTGGTCTTGAGGCCGTCCAGGAGAGTTCGTACATGTCCCCAAGGCAATTTGGCCACAGCTTGTGGCCAAATTGATTCATCGGGCCACGTCTCTGCCATCGCCCGCATGTAGCGGAGGTTTCGGTCACTCCAGCCTCGCTGATCTGGAAACTCTCGCCGAAGATCAGGTCTCGTTCTATCGACCAGTAACTGTTAAGCCATCATGCCGGGAGCCACTGACAATAATGGCGCCGCTCCCTGTGTGGGAAGCGGCGCCGTTATCGTTCGCGGATTGCGGCGGGTTACTCCCCGTCGGCCTCGGCGGCTAGGGCCTGGCTTGCGGCCTCGGCGACGGCACGCTGAGCATCGTCGGCCTCATCCGAACCGATAAACTCCGAGAGGTCTACGACCTTGCCCTTGGTGTCCTTGACCACGATCTGGCGCAGGGCCACGGCCAGCGACTTGTTGCGGGCCAGCTCGGCCACCATTGATGGGATGCGGCCGCTAGCGTCCAGGGTTTCTATGAACTGCTGCGGCTCCATGCCGTACTGGCGGGAGGTCTGCACCAGGAAGTCCACCAGCTCGCCCTGGCCCACCTTGATGTCCAGCTTCTCGGCCAGTACGTCGAGCAGAATCTGCTTGCGGATATTGTCTGAAGTCTCGGCGACCACCTCGGCGCGGTGCGCGTCGTCACCCTCGCGGGCCTCGCCCTTCAGGTGGGCGTCCACCTCGGCGGCAACCAGCCCGGCGGGAACTGGAATCTCAACGGCGGCCAGCAATTTCTCCACTAGCTGTTC
>WQZL01000057.1 GCA_009780755.1 Promicromonosporaceae bacterium
GAGGCCACCGTGATTCTCGACGATCATGGCCGAGTGCGCGCCGCTGCCGTCCGCCTAGAGGTTCGCCGGGACCAATGGCGCATCGCCGTTCTTGAACTGGCCTGAATCTCTGGCATTATTCGACTCTATGAGCCAAAACCGCGCTGCGCGCGACACCGGGCCGTTGTCCTCCATCGATGCCACACCGTTACATGCCGCCGTCACCTCGCTGGCCGCCGCGCTACATGACTACGTAGATGTCGCAGCCGGGGTGCGCACGGAGTTCAGCGCGGCCGAGGCCGATGACGACCCCCGAATGCTTGCGCTAGAGAACCGGATCGGCCACCTAAACGCCGAGCTGTTCGACGCCCTGCATGACGCGCTCGGAATGCACCCGAACTTAACCACTTCGGTGTGGGTTCCGGAAGGCTCTGGCGCAGCAACCCTGCCCGCAGGCATTCAGCGAACAGAGGTGCACTACCTCGGCTTCCTGGTAGCCGCGCCACCACGCAATGCCGACATGACCCTTGAGGGCGTAATCGATCTACTGGATTCAGCCGGGCAAGACGTCACCGAACAGCTGGCTAACGCAGGCTACGAGGTAATCGAGTGGGCCTCCGCTCGCGGCGAAGCCCCCGGCTTCGGCGAGGAAGAGTAACCCCTACCCTCATTAAAGAGCTGCCGCAAGCAAGGAGATGAATAAATTATGCTTCGTGGACCAATCACAGGTACCCACCAACTTCCAATCACGCTGAACTAGACACCAGGAGGCTGTCATGGCTGAGGAGTATGAAGTTAACGCGGCGGCGTTTCGGCAGATGCTGCTCGATCAACGAGCCACGCGCATGAAGGGCGGCCTGTATCACGTCACCCAAATCCACATGGCATACAACACCAACCGGATCGAAGGCTCGACCCTTACCGAAGACCAAACCCGCTTCCTGTATGACACCCGCGCTATCGACGGGGAGCTGGTACTGGTGGACGACGTAATCGAAACCATGAACTCCTTCCGCATGTTCAACCTCATGCTTGACTCCCTTAACCAGCCCCTCACACTGAGCCGCATCCGCGAGTACCACTACATCCTGAAAACAGGCACCAAAGATGGCGATAACCCCAACTTCACGGTCGGCGGTTGGAAGAAGCTGGCAAATACGGTAGGCGGAATCACTACCTCAGCCCCTCAACATGTACCGGCTGACATGCAGCAACTATTCGCTGATACCCCTGAACACATGTCATTCGAGGATATCTGTGACTTCCACTGGCGCTTCGAGACCATCCATCCCTTTCAAGACGGCAACGGGCGCGTCGGGCGACTCATTATGTTCGAGCAATGCCTACGCAACGACATCATGCCGTTCGTCGTGCTTGAACAGCAAAAACAATTCTACTATCGAGGGCTTAACCGCTACGAAGAACACCCAGGCTTCCTGCGCGAAACCTTCCGTAACTTCCAAGACGCCTACTACGAAAAACACGCCCAATACGTCGCACCCCACAGAGTTCAGGTTGATGACAGTGCGAGACGGGCGGCAAGGCCGTAGGCGGGAGCCGGGCGAGGGCTGAGTTCTAAGGTGCCACCAGCGCTGGTCGCAGCGCTATCGACGAGGGCGAGGCCAAGCCCAAGGCCAACATCTGCAAGGCGAGAGCGCTCCCCACGATGGAAGGGTTCGGTGAGCTGGGAAACGTCTGTTCCGGTGAGGTCGGGGCCGTCGTTCTCGATAAGCACCCAGCAGGTGGTGGCGTCGGCGCTCAACGTGACGATCACCTTTGTACCGAGCGCCCCGTGTTTGATCGCATTGTCGAGCAGGTTGGACACGGCGAGCAAGGCAACAGGGCGCGCCACCTTGGCAAACACCGGGCCACCGTTCGATGTCCTCGCCACGATGCGCTGGCCGCGAGCGCTCGCGGCTTCATCGTGTTCGGCCACCACCTCGGCCACGAGTTCGTTCAGGTCGATAACCCCACTAGCTCCCCCACCCCGTTTCGATCTCGCCAATAGGAGCAGCGCGGCGATGAGTTCCTCGCAGCGGCGGGTCGCATCGAGCGCTTCATGAATGTCAGGTTCCAAAACGGCGGGGACGCGCCCTTGCAACAGGGGGATTTCGAGCGCCGAAAACGCTCGCGTCAGGGGTGTGCGCAATTCGTGGGATGCCCCCGCAATGAAGCGGTCTTGCCGCTCGAAGGCGTCGGATAGGCGGTCGAGCATCCCGTCAATAGTGTCGCCGAGTTCCTTAATCTCATCATCTGGGCCGGGCAGCAAAAGACGTTGTTGGAGGTCGGTCACCGAAATTCTGCGGGTTGTTTCTACCATCGCGGTGATGCGCCCCAAAGACCGTTTCGACAGGAACCAGGCGGCAAACCCGCCCAACAGAATGCACCCGGCAAGAATCCCCAGCGACCACCATAGTAATTCTTGGAATACCAGGGCCGACTGTTCTGCGATGCGAGCATCGATGGCTGCCTGAATCTCCGGCGGCAGCGAGGTTTGGATGCCTCCCTCGGTCACCACAAAAAACGGACCCTCGATGTTCAGGTTGCTCGCGATGAGCCGCCGCACCAGGAAGTACAACACCACCACCAGCACCGCCGAACCCACCGCCAGCAGCGTGGTGATGAGCGCGGTGAGGCGCCCGCGAATCCCCAGCCGGGGGTGATTTGAGATCGTCATTTCTGTTCCTCTGCCGCCCCAACCATTCGGTACCCAAACGCCGTCGCACTCTCAATGGCGCCGGGCGTCATCAGTTTGGAGCGGAGTTTGAACACGACGGTCTTCACCACGGAGCGAGCAGGAACGCTAACCTCATGCCACACCTCGTCAAGCAGTTCATCGGCGCTCACCCAGGCGCCACTGGCGGCAAGTAGAGCCTCCAGCACGGCGTACTCCTTCGGGGTGAGTCGCAGCGGAATGCCCCCCTCCTCGACGGTGCGGCGGTTGATGTCTAGGCGGATATCGCCTGCGTGGAGGATGGCTGACGACGTAGCTGTCGCCCGCCGTCCCAGCGCCCGGAGCTGGGCGAGAAGTTCCAGAAACGAAAACGGCTTGGCTAGGTAGGCATCTGCCCCCAGGTCAAGACCGGTGATGCGGACATCAAGCGTGCCCGCCGCCGTGAGCATGAGAATACGCACGGGATGACCCTGGGCGCGCAGGGTGGAACACACGGCATCGCCGCTGAGACCGGGAAGGTCACGGTCGAGGATGAGTATGTCGTAATCGTCGGCGCTGACCTTGACCAATGCCGCCGCACCGTCATGCACCACGTCGATGGCATACCCCTCATGACGCAAGCCTTTGGCGAGGGTGGCCGCAAAGCGCGACTCATCCTCGACAAGCAAAATCTTCATGTTCCAACCATCCCAGATGGCGGTCACCAAATGGTGACTTGGCTGGCAACCATTGCGTCACCGAGGGCAAGGCACGCTTCTCGCCATTGCCGACAATCCGCGTCGGCTTCGAGATTCAAGGAGACATCATGTCCACCATCCGACACTCCGGTGCCTCGCTCGCCGTAGTCGCCTTGCTGGCCCTCGCTGGCTGTTCCACCGACGGCAACGCTGGCGCACCGACCTCCACTCCGCTAAGCGAGGATGTTGCCACCGGATCCGCGCAGAATCCGACCGGCAATGACCATGCGGCAGCTCTCAACCCCGGCGACTCTGCTGCCCGTTTCGTTGCCTGCCTGCACGCCGATGGCATCGAGGCAACGATTTTCGATGGGAATTTCGTAATGGTGCCCGCCCCAGAGGCTAAGACCCTGACCGCCGACAATGGCTTTGCGTTAATGCAGATAACCGATGGGAGCGGTAGTTGGGTTGCCCCGCTTAGTGCCGAGTTCTTTGCCGACGATGCTCTCACCCATGATGCCTGGCTCGCCTGCGAGGTCGAGGTGCCGGGTTTCACGCAACCGACGACCCCGGCGCACGCAGACCAGATTGCCCAGGTGGAACCGGCGCTGGCCTTCGCTCAACGTGCCCGTGACGCCGGCTTTGCCTGGGTGGCCGATCCCGAGCCGAACATGCCGGGAATCACCATCCCCGAGTGGGTGGATGCGACAGAACTGCGCGCCATGCTGGAGGCAGCCTGGGACCCCGATAACGCCGCCTTTATGTTCGCAATGGAGACCAATGACCCGGAGATGGGCCAAGCATTGGGTGCCGTCATCATTGAGTTCATTCAACAGGTGCGGCCATGAAAACCGCGCATTTGGCCACTCCTTCCGTGGGGCGCAGGCGTCGTCGAGGGCGTCTCATCGCTCTCGGAACTGTAGCCGCACTAAGTCTTGCCGCCGCCATTGCGGTTCCGCTGATGGAGGTCGATAGCAGCTCGCGGGCTGTCACCCCTGACCGTGACCCCGTCACCGCGAGAGTGGAGTGGGGAACGCTGACGAGGGAGCTGCGCCTCAATGGACGGCTCTCCTTCGGTAACCCCGAACCATTGCTTACCGTCCAGGGGATGCTCACCGCATTGCCGAGCGTTGGGCAGAGTATCCAGTTGGGCGAACAGGTTTATGCCGCCGATGGCTCGCCAGTCGTCTTGTTCATGGGGTCGATGCCGTTTTGGCGTGACCTCAGCACCCGGACGGACTGCCCGGCGGCTCGACCCTGCGCGGATGTGGCGCAGCTACAGCAAAACCTCATCGACCTGGGTTATCTCGACCTTCCCGAGCCTTCTGGTGTCTTCGGCAACGGCACACGGCTGGCCGTCCGTGCCTGGCAGCAAGCGCTCGGCGTCCGGGTAACCGGTGAGTTCGCGGCCTCAGCTGTGGTGGTTGCGCCGTCGTCACACATCCGCATTGCGGAAGTGACCGCTGCTCTGGGTGAGTCGCAGGTCAGCCCGGCCACCATCAACCAGGTGGTGTTGCAAGGCAGCGCCGCCCTCACTGATGCCCAGGCCCGCGATCTTGACCTCGGCACACCCGTCACCGTCACCTTGCGCGACGGCACCGAGGTGGCGGCCACGCTATCCGCCTTAAACCCTGGCGGCGAATCAATACCGGGCAGCAGCGGCACCACCCCGCCGACTGCAACGTTTTACTTCCCCGATCAGAAGGCCGTGGCTGGGGTGGGGGAAACCAGCATCCGCATCACCGTACTCACCGATGGCGAGACCGGTGAGGGTACCCTCATCGTGCCAGCAACCGCGCTGCTTGCCACCGTCGGCGGCGGATATGCCGTTGAGGTGTGGGACGGAATGGCGATTTACCGCGTGCCGGTCGAGATTGGCCTGGTCGCCGATGCCCGCGTACAAATTCTTGGCGGAGACTTATCCGAGGGTGACCTGGTGGTGTTGGCCCGATGACCGGTATGGATTCTTTGGACGTAGTGCCCGTTGTTGAGGCTCGGGGTGTGTCAAAAACATACCCCGACGGCGGCGCCCACGACGGCCTCATGGTGTTGCATCCCACCGACCTGGTCATCGCGTCGGGCGATCAGGTAGCCATTGTCGGCCCGTCTGGTTCGGGGAAATCCACACTGTTGACGATTCTGGGTACTCTTGAAGCCCCGACGACGGGTTCCGTGCTGGTTGGCGGACGGGATGTCACCACGATGAGGGAGGGGGAACGCGCTGCCGTCCGGGCTGGGGCCATTGGGTTCGTCTTTCAGCAATTCCACTTGCTGCCAACGCTCAACGCCATTGGGAATGTGGCAACCGGCCTGTTGTACTCCGGGGTTGGTCATGCCGAGCGCCGCGAGCGCGCGGTGACTGCACTGGAATCCGTTGGCCTTGGACACCGGCTTGACCACCGGCCCAAGCAAATGTCCGGCGGAGAGCAGCAGCGCGTCGCCATCGCCCGCGCGTTGGTGCGCAACCCGGACGTACTCTTCGCCGATGAGCCGACCGGCGCACTCGATAGCGCCACCGGGGAGAACGTCATCGAACTACTCACTGAGATCGCCGGACGCGGCACCGCCCTCGTCATCGTCACCCATGACAGTTTCATCGCTGACCAATTTGCCCGACGCATCCAGATTCGTGATGGCGTCGCCATCGAGGAGGTGCCTCATCATGTCTAAACTTCGCCGCGAGCGCGTCACCCTGGCCGACCTTATCCGTACCGCTCTGCTTGGGGTGACAGGTAACCCGCAACGCACCGCGCTTGCCTCGCTCGGTATCGCACTTGGCATCGCCTCTCTTGTTGCCCTCACCGGGGCATCGGCATCGAACCAGGCCGCGCTGCTTGCCTCATTCGATGCGATGGGCGCCAACCTTGCCTTTCTGCGCCCTGGGCTTGGCCCCGACCAGCAGCCCGTTCCTCTGCCAGAAACCGCGCCCGAGGCCATCGCTCGCCAAGACCATGTTGAACGCATCGGTGTCCTAGAAACCGCGCCCGCCGGGTTGAGCGTGTTCCGTACCGATCTTGTCCCCGAAACCGCAACCGGTGGCATCACCATCGCCGTCGCCCGCCCCGACCTGCTCGCCGCTCTCGACGCTCGACTGGCCGTCGGACGCTGGTTCGACGACGCCACCCGCACCTTGCCCGTCACCGTTCTCGGCGCCACCGCAGCCAACCGGCTGGGCGTGAGCGTTCCCGTCGATCTGCTCTACATTGGCGGTCAGTGGTACGGGGTGCTTGGCATTCTCGCCGATTCCGGCTTGGTCAGCGACGAGATCGACACCGCCGCGATTTTGGGCGACCAGTGGGTGCGATCTGAGTTTGCCGGGCTGGCGGGCGTTGGCGAGATAACCCAGATCTTCGTTCGCGCCGAGCCGGGCACGATAGATGCCGTACGCGGCGTGCTTGCCAATGCTGCTCGTCCCGGCTCCCCGCAGTGGGTAAATGTCGGCGGCCTGGGTGACCTTATCGCCGCCCGCGAACTTGCCGACGACTCGTTGGCCACCTTGGGCATGGCACTTGGCGGCATCGCGCTGCTCGTCGGTGGGGTTGGCATCGCCAACACGATGGTCGTTGCCGTCATGGAACGACGAGGGGAGATTGGGGTGCGCCGTGCGTTGGGTGCCCGTCCGGGCCAGGTGGCGGCACAGTTCATCACCGAAGCGGCGACCCTATCCATCATTGGTGGCTTGGGCGGGCTTGTACTCGGCGTGGGGGCGGCTGGGGTTATCGCCCTTGTCGCCGGGCAGCCCTTCGTAATTCCCGGCCTCGTCTTAGGCGTTGGCCCGGTGGTCTCCGTCGTCATCGGATGTCTTGCCGGTTTACAGCCAGCGGTTCGTGCCGCGCACATCCCGCCCACCGTCGCCCTGCGCTCGGCATGAAACCACTGCACGCGCCCTTATGGTGCTTGCTGGTGACCTTACGGAGAGCGAACCGACCTTTTGAGGTAATTGACTCGTAGACGCCACGATCAGCTCGTAGACTCCGTGGGGTGACTACGCCTACGCCTCGCCCCAAGTCCCCCATCGACGCCGTTGCTGACGCCTATGTGGCTCGCTACCTCGACCTAGACCCGTGGAGTGCCACCCAGGCCGGGGTTCCCGGCTACGATCACCTGTGGCCCGACTTCTCCCCGGAGGGTGCCGCCGAGCGCGTCGCGTTGGATCGGGCGACGCTCGCCGAGTTGGCCGAGTGTGAGCCGGTAGACGATGTGGACCGCGTCACCCTGGCCTCAATGCGCGAACGCCTTGGCCTGGCCGGAGAACTGCATGACGCCGACCTCGGCATTGAGACCTCGCTAAACAACCTCGCCTCCCCCGTACAGGGCGTCCGCGATATCTTCGATTTGATGTCCACCGACACGACGGAGGGTTGGGTAAACGTTGCCGCTCGCCTGAACTCAATGCCAGAGGCCGTGGCCGGGTACATCGAGTCGCTGAAGGCCGCCGCCGCTCGCGGAAACGTCGCCGCGATCCGTCAGGTGAGCGAGTGTGCGCGGCAGGCCCAGCTACAGACCGGCGACGACTCGTTCTTCCCCTCGTTTGTGGCCGGGGCGGACGCCTCCCTGGTGAGCGATGGATTACGCGTCGATCTGGAGCGCGGTATTGGCGCCGCAAAGCAGGCGTATGCAACGTTGGCGGATTTTCTGGAACGCGACCTGGCTCCGCAGGCTCCCCAGGTCGATGCGGTGGGTCGTGAGAAGTATGCCCTGTGTTCGCGGCAGTTCCTCGGCGCGGCCGTCGATCTTGACGAGACATACGAGTGGGGCATGGCCGAGCTAGCCAAGATCATGGCCGAGCAGACAGCCGTGGCCGAGCAGATTGCCGGGCCGGGCGCCTCCGTCGAGCAGGCCGTCACCCAGCTGGAGGCCGACGAGAAGTACATTCTGCGTGGCACCGACGCCCTAAAGGCGTGGATGCAGGCCACCTCGGACAAGGCTATCGAGGAGTTAAGTGGCACCCACTTCAACATTGAGGGACCGATGCGCACCCTCGAATGCCTGATTGCTCCCACCAACACTGGCGCGATCTATTACACCGGTCCGTCGGATGATTTCTCCCGACCGGGCCGCATGTGGTGGTCCGTACCCGCCGGGCAGGACACGTTTGGCACCTGGCGCGAGAAGACCACCGTCTACCACGAGGGCGTGCCGGGCCATCACCTGCAAATCGCGGCCTCTGTGGCCAACAAGGAGATGCTGAACGACTGGCGTCGCATGATGTGCTGGATTTCCGGGCACGGCGAAGGCTGGGCGCTTTATGCCGAGCAGCTGATGGCCGAACTTGGCTACCTGGACGACCCGGCCGACCGCCTGGGCATGTTGGACGGCCAGCGGCTACGCGCCGCCCGCGTCGTCTTTGACATTGGCATGCACCTAGAAAAGAAGGCGCCCGTCGCGTGGGGTGGCGAGGTGTGGACGCCGGAGACTTCGTGGAACTTCCTTAAATCGAACGTGAACATGAACGAGGATCTCGTTAAGTTCGAGTACACCCGTTACCTGGGTTGGCCGGGTCAGGCTCCCGCCTACAAGGTGGGTCAGCGCATCTGGGAGCAGGTGCGTGCCGAGGCTGAGGCGACAGCGGGCGCCGCCTTCGACGCGAAGGCGTACCACACCAAGGCCCTAAACCTGGGTGCCGTCCCCCTCTCCGTCCTCCGCAACGCAATAATGGACGCCCTGTAACCGCCCCGTCCACGTCATTCTGCGCGAGCGAAGCGAGTCGCAGTACCCAGAGAAAACGCTCACCGCTAGACAACCCGATTATGCAGGCGCATGATGAACTATGCAACCGCAGCCGTCTTTCGTGTATATCCTGGCCAGCCGCCGTAACGGCACGCTTTACACAGGAGTCACATCGAATCTACGACAGCGCATCTACCAGCATCAACGCCATTTGATTCCTGGGTTCACCGATGATTATGACGTCACCATGTTGGTTTGGTATCAGGAGTGCCCTGATATCGAGTCAGCCATCAGCATTGAGAAAAAGGTTAAAAATCGAAACCGTAAATGGAAGCTCGCGTTAATCGAGCGTGAGAACCCGAATTGGGATGACCTCAGTAGCCCGTGGGAAGCCTGACCATCCCCCTACGTCATTCTGCGCGAGCGAAGCGAGTCGCAGAACCCAGACCCAGACGGTAACCGTTAACTCTAGGTCCTGCGACTACGCTCGCTACGCTCCCTCCGCGCAGGATGACGTTAGCGCTGCTCCCAGGGGTAGGTGACGCCTAGTTGGACGCGAACCTCGTCCATGATGGCCATGATGGCGACGGTTTCGGCCAGGGGCAGCAGCGCGGATTCGCGGCGACCGTCGGCGACGATCTGGGCGAACTCGGCGATCTCGCCTGCCATGCCCTGGTTGCTGGTTTGCCAGTCGTCATGCCGAATCAAGACGTTTCCCGCGTTGTCTACGGCCCGAACAGGGCCGGGGCGGTAGAAGTTGTTATCCAACTCGACCCGCCCGTGCGTGCCAGAAAGCACCGCTGACGTGGCCGTCTTCGCCGACATCGTGGCGTGCAGCACGGCCCGCGCGTTCGGGTGGTTCGGGAACTGATCGAGGATGATGGTCTCTTGCCGGTCCACGCCCCGGTCGGTTAGTGAGCCGCTGGCCTGGATGCGTCCGGGCAGGCCGAGGGCGAAAACGGCCCAGCTCACGGGGTAAATGGCGAGATCAAGCAGCGCGCCCCCGGCCAGGTGTGGATCGGTGAGCCGCGGAACGTGCAGCAGCGGCTGCCCGTGGTCGGCAATGAGCGTGTCGAGTTCGCCAAGCGCCCCATTTTCGAGGAGTTGGCGCACGGTGTCGGTGCGCGGCAGGAAGCGTGTCCACATGGCCTCCATCAGCGCCAGTCCACGAGCTGCGGCCAGGTCAACCAGCTCTTGGGCTTGCGCGGCCGATGTGGTGAACGACTTTTCGATCAGCACATGCTTACCCGCCGCTAAGGCCAGCTTGGCATGCTCATAGTGGTGGCTGTGCGGGGTAGCAACGTATACCGCTTGCACGTTGGGGTCAGCAACGAGCGCCTCGTAAGAGCCGTGAGCGGTGGGTATCTCATAACGGGCCGCGAACTGCTGCGCGCGGCCATAGTCACGCGAGCCAACGGCGACGAGTCGCTGGCGGGTGTACCCCCGCGCTACCCAGGCGAAGGCTCCCGCGATGCCGCCGGGGCCAAGAATGCCCCAGTTCAGCGGCGGGGCCGCCTGCGTGTCAGGGGTACGGGGAGCAGGCAATGTGGCCGGAAGCGTCATGGCACAAATCTAGTACGCATCGCGCATCTGCGCCGCCAGTTGAGTAAACCAACCGCGACAGCACAGGTGGTTGAGTAGGCCGATGAAGGAGGCCGTGTCGAAACCAGCAGTGGCCCTGTCATGTGATGATCCCGCTGGGCGTGAGTTGTAAAAACACAGATAGGCGTAGGCTTCTTCCGTGGCTTTAGTGCATATTATTCTTGCGTCTCAGTCTCCCTCCCGGCTCGCTACCCTTCGAGGGGCAGGGGTGGAACCCTCCGTTGTCGTCTCCAGCGTCGACGAGGATGCCGTACTCGCGGACGCCTGTACGCGATTCGGTGAGCTGGCCCCCGAGGATGCCGTGCTGGTGCTTGCCCAGGCCAAGGCGGAGGCGGTTGCTGGCTTGATTGAGGCCGATGAGGTGGATGCCGATGCGCTGGGCCTACAGGTGTCTCATGCCGTTGTGATCGGCTGCGACTCCATGTTGGAGATCGATGGCGAGGCGCGCTCCAAGCCCATCGACGCCGCCGATGCGATCCGCTGTTGGCAGCAGCAGCGCGGCCGCACCGGCACCCTGCACACCGGCCACTGGCTCATCGACCTGCGCGATCCCGAGGCGGGCGGCACCAGAGCCACCCTCGGTGCCACCTCATCCACCGTCGTCCACTTCGCGGACATCGATGACGAGGAGATCGCGGCCTATGTTGCCACCGGCGATCCGCTGCATGTGGCCGGAGCCTTCACCCTGGAGGGCTTGGGTGGCCCCTACATCGAACGGATAGAGGGCGACCCCCACGGCGTGGTCGGCCTCTCCCTACCCACCCTGCGCACCCTGCTCGAAGAGATCACCGTTCCATTCCACGCCTTGCGCGGATAATCCAACTCAGGCACGCCTTGCGTGGATAATCCAACTCAGGCGCGCCTGGCCACGGGGCAACGAGGCGACTGGGCTACGGTTGGTGATGGCATCTACGAGCTGCGCATTCACTGCGGCCCTGGTTATCAAGTGTACTTCGCCGAACAAAGCGACACATACGTCGTCTTGTTAGCGGGCGGGGATAAATCGAGCCAGCGACGAGACATCGTGAAAGCCAGGACGCTCCACACCGAATGGAAGGAAGTGATGGGGGATGAAGAGGCGTCGTGAACGGTTCGTTAGGTTTGATGTTGCCGATCACCTGACCGACGTCGAGTCTGCCGCCGCCTACTTAGAAGCGGTGGCACTCGAATCGGCAAACGATCCTTCAGCCATCGCACAGGCGCTCGGTGACATCGCCCGCTCGGGAAACATGAGCGAACTAGCTCGTCGCGCTGGCATGACTCGCGAGGGACTATACAAGTCGCTATCGGAGTCTGGAAATCCGAGTTTTGCCACCGTTTCTAAAGTAGCCGCTGCCCTTGGTCTCGAACTACGCTTCGCCGCAGCACACTAACCCTGCACATACCGCCGGGGGCTAGCGGGCGCGATCGGCCATTGTGTTTAGGAGGGCGGCGGCGGTGGTGGCATCGCTTACGGTGATGACCAGGCCACGACCGCCGGTGCGCTCCACATGCAGCGCCTCGCCTCGTCGGGTGATGATCGCGGTGCCTACCTCGCCGTCGCGCCAGTTAAGGCGCCAGCCCCAGCCACCGTATTGCAGCGGGTTGGTTAGGTCGATGGCCGCGGCCCGGACGATCTCGTCGGCAGGAATCTGTACGCGGGGTGCACCCAGAATGCCGCGAACGGTCAGACCCTTGGCATCCACGCGCACGTTAATGGCAGAAAGTCCGGCCACCAACCCCAGCAACCCAACCGGCGCGCCAAGCAGCCCCCATAGGCGCAGGCCGATGGCCAGGCCAATCAGGCCGACGATGACCACGCCCAGGAGGATGAAAACAAACCGGCCAGGACGAGCCTGGCCAAGCCAGACGGCCCGCTCGTCCGCAGACAGGGTGAGGCGTGGGGCGTCGCTCGGCACCGGCTCGGTCGCGGCCTGGCGCGCGTCACCGGGAACGAGTAGCCCGGCGATGACGGCGAGAAGCAGCGGGCCGACCACAAGCGCCGCGATCCACCAGCCGTTCATGCTGGCATCGGCTGCGTCGCTTAGGCCGCGCTGCGCAGCCAAGAGCAGCAGCATTAGGCCGGAGGCAAAGATCGACTCCCAGATGATGCTACCCACGAAGAAGCGACGGGTTATCGCCTCGCGACCTAGCAGCCAACAGAGTACCCCCAGCAGCAGGGCAACACCGGCGGAGACTCCAAGCGTGATGCCGACGAAAGCGCCGAAGGAGCCGAAACGGTTCGGGCCGTCAGTTCCCCAGCCTTGGGCTATCGGGTTGGGTAGGTCATCGCGCCAACTGAAGGCGTACGCTCCGGCCGAGAACAAGATGATGAAGGCGGCGGCGATGGCGGCCAGGGCGGCGCCTAGAGCCTGGTGGCGGCGGGGAGTGATGGTCAGGGTATTCATCGGGTCATTTCCTCTTTGAGCAAGGTGGTGGCGGCCTCGATGGAGAGGCCGGATTTA
>WQZL01000058.1 GCA_009780755.1 Promicromonosporaceae bacterium
GGCGAGGTCGGCCCCGGCGGCGGCCCGGCCGGTGACCTCTACATTGAGGTGCGGGTGCGGTCACACGAGACGTTCATCCGCCGCGGTGATGACCTGCACTGCACTATGCAGGTACCGATGACAGCTGCCGTGCTTGGCACCGTCCTCGACCTCGACACCCTCGACGGCATCCAGCAGGTAGACCTGCGCCCCGGTACCCAGCCATCGGCCGTGGTCACGCTGCGCGGCTTAGGCGTGGGCAGGCTGCGTGGCCCGGGACGTGGCGATTTGCATGTCACCGTCGAGGTGGAGATGCCGCAGAATCTCGATGACGAGCAGGCCGACCTGTTGCGCCGCCTGGCGGCGTTGCGCGGCGAGGAACACCCCGAACCCCGCCTGGCCACCATCAACTCTGGCGTCTTTAGTCGCCTGCGGGACAAGCTGGCCGGGAAATAGCCATGACGGCGAAGGTGTTCTTAGGTGATGCGGTTGCAGTCGGGGCGGCCACACCGGGAAGCGCGCTGTTGCTTGACGGATCAGAGGGACGACATGCTGCCGTGGTGCAGCGGATTCGGGTGGGGGAGCAGATCGATGTGGTGGACGGTCTTGGCACGCGTCTGCGGTGTTCGGTAACCGAGGCGGTTGGGCCGACGCTGCGACTCACCGTGGAAACCGCTATGACCGAACCTGTCCCCGAGGTTCGCCTGATGTTGGTGCAGGCTCTTGCCAAGGGTGACCGCGATGAGCAGGCCATCGAGGCCGCCGTGGAATGCGGGGTTGACGCGGTGCTGCCCTGGCAGGCCGAACGCTCGGTGGCCGTGTGGCGCGGGGAGCGCGCCGAGAAATCCCGCCGCAAGTGGGAGGCTGTCGTCAGGGCCGCCGTCAAGCAGTCCCGTCGCGCCTGGTCCCCTCCGGTGGCCGAGGTGATGACCACCCGCCAACTAACCACTCGCGTTCGTAAGGCGGTGGCCACCGGCAGCGTCGCCCTCATCCTCCACGAATCCGCTACCAACCCGTTGCCGCCGGTTATGCCGCCATCAATAGCTGAGGTGCTAGTGATCGTTGGGCCAGAGGGAGGCATCTCGGAGGCGGAGGTAGCCGCGCTCACCGAGGCCGGAGGGCAAGCCGTGCACCTTGGCCCGCATGTGATGCGCACCTCCACCGCCGGGCCGGTGGCCATCGCTCTGCTAAGCGAACGTCTCGGCCGCTGGGTATCATCAGTCCATGAGTGATGATTGTCTGTTTTGCAAGATTGTGGCCGGGAGCATCCCCGCCGATGTGGTCGCGTCCACGGATCGGGTACTCGCCTTTCGTGACATCAGCCCGCAGGCGCCCGTACATGTGATTGTTATCCCGAGGGAACATCACGGCGACGTCTCCACTCTTGCCGCCGCCGACGCGGCCCTGCTGGCTGAGGTGGTTGAGGTGGCCGACGTCGCTGCCACCGAGTTGGCCGATGGCCAATACCGGCTGATCTTCAACAACGGCCCCCGCGCCGGGCAGTCCATCTTCCACGTTCACGCTCACGTCATCGGCGGCACTCAACTCGGCTGGACGCCTGCTTAATGACTGACCAACATCGCATCATCGTTCCGGGGCAGGTTTCTATGGTGGAGCTGCTAGGGGAGCAAGACGTAGTGCTGCACGCCGTTGAGGATGGTTTTCCCGGCGTGGATGTGCACGTTCGCGGCAACGAAATCGCTCTGAGCGGGCCGAAGGGCGACGTAGGGGTGGTGGCTCGGTTGCTTGATGAGCTGATCGAGGTGGTGGAGGGCGGCACGCCGCTCTCCCCCGATGTGGTGCGCCGCTCGGTGCAGATGCTGGCCGCCCCCTCGGCGCCGGGGCAACCCGACCTATTTGGGGAGTATCGCCCCGCCGAGGTGCTAACCCACAACATCTTGACGAACCGGGGCCGCTCCATTCGCCCCAAGACACTCGGCCAGCGACAGTACGTAGATGCCATCGACGCCAACACCATCACCTTTGGCCTTGGCCCGGCGGGCACCGGCAAGACGTATCTGGCGATGGCCAAGGCCGTCGCCGCGTTGCAGGCTCACCAGATCAGCCGCATCATCCTCTCCCGACCGGCCGTTGAGGCCGGGGAACGCCTCGGTTTTCTGCCCGGCACCCTCTCGGAGAAGATCGATCCGTATCTGCGGCCGCTATATGACGCGCTGCACGACATGGTTGATCCCGTGACCATCCCCAAGCTGATCGAGGCCGGCACCATTGAGGTCGCACCCCTGGCGTTCCTACGGGGCCGCTCCCTCAATGACGCCTTCATCATTCTGGACGAGGCGCAGAACACCACGTTCGAGCAGATGAAGATGTTTTTAACCCGGCTCGGCTTCGGCTCCAAGATGGTGATTACCGGCGATTCGACACAGATCGACCTACCCGGCGGCACCGCTTCGGGCCTGCGCGTGGCCTACGACGTACTTACCGGCGTAGACGATGTGGAGTTCTGCACGCTCACCTCCGCCGACGTGGTGCGACACCGGCTGGTGGGCGACATCATCGACGCCTACGCCCGCTGGGAGGTACGGAAGTGATCGAAGTCAGCAACGATTCCGGCATTGAGGTATCCGACCTGGACGAGTTTTCGGCGCTGGCTCGGTACGTACTGGCCGAAATGCGAGTAGACCCGCGCTCCGAACTATCCGTCACCTTGGTAGATGTGACCACGATGACGGAGCTACATGTGCGCTGGCTGGACGAACCCGGCCCCACCGACGTGATGAGTTTTCCGATGGACGAGCTGCGTCCCGGTACGGCCGCAGCCCTGAGCGGCCCCGGAATGCTGGGTGATGTGGTGCTTTGCCCCGAGGTGGCCGCGCGGCAGGCCAAAGTGGCCGGGCATTCCGCACTGGAAGAGATGCTGCTGCTCACCGCCCACTCCATCTTGCACCTGCTCGGTTACGACCACGCCACGCCGGACGAAGAAGCCGAAATGTTCGCCCTCCAGCGCAACCTCTTGCTCAACTACTTAGGCTCCAGATGATTGCGATTCTGCTGGTGCTGGTTGTGTCCGGTTTTACCTTGGCCGGATTGTTGTCGGCGGGGGAGGCGGCGGTGTTGCGCGTCACCAAGACATCGCTGGCAGATGCGTTCGCGGAGGCTAAGCGCGGCGCCGGACTGAAGGCCGAAACCCGCGCTAACCGAGCCAAGGCCGCCCTAGCGCTCGCGCAGCACCCCGCGGTTACGGTTGCCGCCATAGCCGTCGTGCGCATCGCTGCGCAGCTAGTGGCCATCGGCGCGCTTACGCTGCTGCTTGACGGCTTGATAGACGATCAGGCATGGGAGGCGCTGCCCGCGCTGCTGGTGATCGGTCTGCTTGCCGGCCTGCTGCTGGCTCGGTGGAGTCCGCGTGGGCTTGGCCACAAACGCCCGGTGTCAATGCTGCTATCGCTGTCGGCGCTGCTTACCGCAACCTGTCGTCTCACCGGCTGGGCCGTCCGTCGCCCCGTAAGCTCCGAGACTCTTCCGCATGACGCCGCCACGGAGGTCGAATTGCGCGATCTGGTGGATCGGGTCGAGGAGTCCGAGGTGCTGGCCGAAGATGATCGGGAGCTGCTTCGTTCGGCCGCCGAGCTTGGCGGCACGCTCACCCGCGAGGTGATGGTGCCGCGCACCGACATCGTCACCGCTAGCGCCGAGCTGTCGCTGAGCGGGACGCTGCGGTTATTCCTGCGTTCGGGGTTCTCCCGCGTCCCGGTAATCGGCGGCTCTGTGGATGATCTGCGCGGCATCGCCTATCTAAAGGACGTGGCCCGACACATTGATGAGGATGCCGCAGCTGCCGAGCGTCCCATTTCCGATTTCGCCCGCGCCGTCGTCTACGTTCCAGAATCCAAACCCATCGATGATCTGCTGCGCGAGATGCAGGCCAAGGCCACGCATGTCGCCATCGTCATTGATGAGTACGGGGGAGTGGCCGGGCTGGTCACTGTCGAGGATGTACTCGAAGAACTCGTCGGAGAGCTGGTAGATGAACACGATCACATCCAGGAGATCGTTTCGGAGCAGGTGGCCGACGGGGTATTTCGGGTCTCGGCCCGTCTGCCGGTGGATGAACTGGGCGACCTGTTTAACCTGCGCTTTGACGACGATGAAATTGATACGGCTGGCGGCCTGCTAGCCAAGGCGTTGGGTAAGGTTCCACTGGTGGGATCGCAGGCCGACATTGGCGGCCTACACTTGTTAGCCGAAACTATTGAAGGTCGCCGCAAACAGGTAGCCACCATCCTGGTCTCCCTGACCACCCCGCTCGACGACAAGGACACCGAATGAAAGCCCGTACCCGCCTGATCGCTTCGATGAGGCGGAAGTAGATCAGGACTTCACCCTCGTAATGTTTGACTTAATAGTTTTTTAGGTACTAGGAGGCTTCCATGACCGCCATTGCGCACCGTTCTGGGTTTGCTTGTTTTGTGGGGCGGCCCAATGTGGGCAAGTCCACGTTGACCAATGCCCTGGTGGGGGAGAAGGTCGCGATCATGTCGGCTCGCCCGCAGACCACGCGTCACACCATTCGCGGCATTGTGCACCGCGAGGATGCCCAACTGATCCTGGTGGATACCCCCGGCCTGCATCGGCCACGTACGCTGCTGGGGCAGCGGCTCAACGATCTGGTGCGGGACACGCTCGGCGAGGTGGACGTGATCGCATTCTGCCTGCCCGCCGACCAAAAGATCGGGCCGGGCGACCGGTTCATCGCCTCCCAACTGGCCTCGCTGATGACTGGCCGAAGGGCCAAGCCCGTCGTCGCCGTAGTTACCAAGGCCGACCTGGTGGATCGTGCCGCGCTCACCGAACACCTGATCGCGGTGGATCAGCTCGGCCAGGAGATCACCACATCGGTGGTTGAGCCTGTCGAAACCGGCTGGGCCGCCATCGTGCCCGTCTCGGCCAAGGGCGGCTATCAGGTGGACACTCTCGCCGACGTGCTGGTCTCATTCCTGCCCGAAGGCCCGGTGCTTTACCCAGACGGAGAACTCACCGATGAACCCGAACAGGTGATGGTGGCCGAGCTGGTGCGCGAGGCCGCGCTGGAGGGCGTGCGCGACGAACTGCCGCATTCGCTGGCTGTTGTGGTTGAGGAGATCGTCGAGCGCGAAGATAGCGGCGACCCTTCGACGGGCAAGCCGCCGCTGCTTGATGTGCGCGTCAACCTTTACGTGGAGCGCAGCTCACAAAAGGCCATCATCATCGGCAAGGGCGGCTCACGGTTGCGAGAGGTAGGCACTAAGGCTCGCCAGGGCATCGAGGCCTTGCTCGGCACCCGCGTCTACCTGGACCTGCATGTGAAGGTTGCCCGCGACTGGCAACGCGACCCCAAACAACTCCGTAAACTCGGGTTTTAACTACCTCCCGTTGGATTGGGCAATTGGGAGATGGCACCGTCGCCAACACGACAAATGCTCGAACAGGCGGTTGGGGGGAGGCTGGGGGGATTAGTTTTGGTGTGAGCGGGTATTCTCTATCTCGTGTTTTGGCGGCTTGTTGGTACTAGCGCGGCGATCCTGGGGGGTCTCGCGCTGCTTGGCACGCTCGCCGGACCGCCCTGGAACCCCGAACCGGTGCGTGACCATCTGGTCTCCGAGACGGCGGATACCAGCATCGGCAACACACAGGCGGGCATCCGCAGGGGGCGAATTCACGAGGTTGGCACCTTCGCGGTGCGCACCACCGAGGTGACCATCCGACTCGACGGTTATGTCGTCAGCGGCCTGCTGCGGGAACCAATTGGTGCCGGGGACGCCCTGCTAGGCATTACTTTCGTTCACGGGGCCGGCACCGGCCGGGCCGATGAGGCATTCATAGAGCAGGCCGAACAGCTGACCTCGGCAGGCATCGTCACCCTCGTACCCGACAAGCGACTCGACAACTACTCGATTTGGCATCGCGACTATGAGGCGATGGCCTATGACTACCTGCACTCAGTTGAGTTTCTGCGCCGGGTTGAGGGAGTAGACCCGGCCAGAGTTGGTGTCTACGGCGAATCCGAGGGCACCTGGATCGTGCCCGTCATGCAGGCCAAAGACCCACGCATCGCCTTTACCGTGTTAGCCTCCGCGCCGGTGGTTGAGCCGCGCGCTCAGGCCGCCTTCGCGGTGGACAACTACCTGCGCACCGCCAACGTCCCCGATCAGGTGTTTCGCGCCATCCCGCGCGCGCTGGGTATTCCTTTCCCCCTGGGAATCCTCGACTACGCCGACTTCGATGTGGTGCCGTGGCTGCGGCAACAATCCGCGCCCCTGCTGGTGGTATATGGCGCCACTGACCCCTCCATGCCCATCGATCAGGGCGCCCGCGTCATCATTGCCGAGACCGCCATCGGTGGTCGTGATGCCCCCGTGACGGTCAGGTTCTACGACGGGGCCGATCACGGGCTGCGGGTAGATGGTCTGGTGGTACCCGAGCTATCCCGCGACATTGCCGCCTGGGCGCAGGGCTTGCCGGAGACGGCTGCCGCCTCGCCGCGCGTCGCTGGCGCTCAGCCCGAGCAGGTATATGTGGCCTCCTCCGTGCCCAGCCCGGTCTGGTGGCTTAACGGCAATGTCGTGTTTGGCTCGGTGCTGGCCGGAATTATCCTGCTACTGCTGGGGCCAATCATCTGGATGGTAGTTGGCATCCGGCGGCGCATGGCGGTAAAGCGCAGCGAGCTGCCCGTCGAGTACCAACCGGCCAAGTTGGCCCGCGGTGTCCCGCTAATGCTGATCGGCCTGGCCATCGGGTCGGTGACGACGCTGGTGGCCCTGGTGGCCTATATCATCGTCGTGGCCGGGCTGGCCTTGAGCTTTGAACAGGACACGCTGCGGGTTCACGGCGGCTGGGTTGGCGTTCGCGTACTGGGTGCCATTGCCGTAGTTTTCCTGGCCCTGCTGGTGAATCGAGCGCGCGGAGTGCGAGATGACAACCACTGCGAGTGTTGCCAGGGTAGCGGAGTCGGCCTCGAAACTGAGACCGGGGAGGGCGCCCTCGTGTTGCACGGTTGGCCCGCCCATTTCACTTTGTGGACCGTGATGATGGGTTCAACGGTGCTGCTGCTGTGGCTCGCCTACTGGGGAGTCTTCCAGTTGGGCATCTAGTGCGCGTGGCGCCCGGCTTCTTTACCTGTTCCTTTGGTTGAATTGGGCTATGAATTATCAAAGCGCGCTGGCACCGCGTCGGCCGTTTGCCGCAGTACCCGCTTTTGACCTAGTCCGCGATGCAATCACCGCCGCAACGCTGCTGCTCGGGTTGAGCCTGCCGTGGACCTTTGAACAGACGCGCGGTTCCATGCGGATTGAAATTCTGCTAGCCACCGTGGCCGCGCTGGCGGCCCTGGCACTGCCGTATGCGGTGCGGGCCGGATTCGGTGGGTATCGGCTGGCTGAGAACGAGCGGTGGGCCAGACTTGGCGGCGCCTTCTTGCTCGTAGCCGTCGGCCTGGTTTACCTGGTGATCGACATTATTCCCGGCGGTGAGATGGGCATCGGCATCGGGCTAGGACTCAGCCTGGCGGGCGCCTTCCTGCTAGCAATGCCCACAGCGGCGGCTAATTGGCGGTTCACGCTGCTGGCGGTTGGTTTGGTCGTCGCCGCCTTCGCGATCATCACCCCCATCGTGGCAATCACCGACAATTACTTCACCGGCTGGGATGTGGCGAAGATCGCCATCGCCGCCGTGGCCGCCCTCGTGTTCCTCTGGTTCACCCTCTGGCGCTTCGACGCCGGTGACATTGCCTCCGGCGTGCTGCTGGTGGGGGTAGGCGCCGTGGTGGCCCTCGGTGGTGTGCTGGTTGGTGGCCACGAGTTGGCCCCCTGGCTGGAGAGTGTCGAGGGATGGTGGCTGGGCCTCGTACTTTGGCCGGTGTTGGCCGCTGCTGCCGCCCCCCGTGTGTTCGCGCAGGTGGGAACCGACCCGCAGCCCATGCTCTGGATTAATGCCGCAGCCAGGGGGATGGCTCTCGTGGCGGGGCTTGGCGCGGTGATTACCCTGCTAGCTTTGATCGACGAGATCGCGAACTCCGGCGAACACGCCTGGCTGCGCATGGTGATGGGCCTGGCCATCGGCGGCGCGGGCTTTATCGGCTGGCAGACGCTCGAACAAAAGCCCACCGAGGGGCGGATGCTGGTTTATATCGCCACCGGCGCCACCACCCTGCTCGGCCTTGTGCTAATGATCCTGCGTGGCGGCATCAGCGGCCAGGTGGATTCGATCGAGTTCCTGGCCGTTGGCCTGCCCACGGTTGTATTCCTGCTGCTGCTGGTGCCGCGCTCGGTTAAGACGCTATACCCGGTATCGGTAACCATCAGCGAGGTGACGACGGGCGAGCCGATTCCGCGCGTTGAGGTTGCAGCCACCACGCAACAGCCAGTAGACCCTAAGGCCAAGCCGGTCATTACTGCGGCACCCACCGAACAGGTTGCGCCGGTGCCTGATGCGGTGCCGTCAGAGGCGCCTACTCAGGAGGCCGAACCCGTGGCAGAGGAGGGCGCCGAGAAACTAGCCGACGATGGCTCCGTTAAGGCCAAGGGTGCAAGAGAGTGGACCGTAGAGCAGGCATCGAATCCCAAGACTCCGCTAGCCGATCTGGCAAAGATCGCCGCCGAGGCCCCGCACTTGCGCTCCCAGGTGGCCGCCAATCCGTCCACTTATTCTGCCCTGCTGGACTGGCTCGGGGCGCTGGGGGACCCCGATGTGGATACCGCGCTACGCAGCCGCGAGTGATCCGCCCTAGAATCTCCGAAATGAACACCGGAATCGCGGCACGCAACCCGCAGACATCTTCGGGTATGCCCACGCATCGGTACACGCCCTTTCACGAACAGATCGAGGTGTTCCTGCCCGACCGCACCTGGCCGAGCAAGCGCATTGAGCGCGCCCCGCGTTGGTGCGCCGTCGATCTGCGCGACGGCAACCAGGCGTTGATCGAGCCGATGAACGCCGAGCGCAAGCTACGGATGTTCCAGCTACTCGTGAAGATGGGATACAAGGAGATCGAGGTCGGCTTCCCGTCCGCTTCACAGACCGATTTCGATTTTGTGCGCATGCTGATCGACGGGGGACACATACCTGACGACGTGGTGATCCAGGTACTCACACAGTGCCGCGACCACCTAATCGAACGCACCTATGAGGCGATCTGCGGGGCCAAGCAGGCCATCGTACACATCTACAACTCGACCTCCATTCTGCAACGCGAGGTGGTATTCCGCGAAACCTTGGATGGCATTATCGAGATCGCGTTGGCCGGAGCGAAACGCTGCCGGGAGCTGGAGGCAACCCTCCCTGGAACAACCGTCTACTACGAATACTCGCCCGAAAGCTATACCGGCACTGAGCTGGAATTCGCGGCCCGCATCTGCAACGAGGTGCTGGACGTGCTGGCCCCGACGCCGGAGCGGCCCGTCATCATCAACCTTCCAGCCACCGTCGAGATGGCCACCCCGAATGTCTATGCCGATTCAATCGAGTGGATGAGCCGTCACCTGCGCCACCGGGAAAACGTGGTGCTTTCGCTGCACCCGCACAACGATAGGGGCACGGCTGTGGCGGCGGCCGAGCTGGGCTATCAGGCCGGGGCCGACCGCATCGAGGGCTGCCTATTCGGCAATGGCGAACGCACCGGAAACGTCGATCTGGTCTCCCTGGGCCTGAACCTACTGACCCAGGGCATCGACCCGCAGATTGACTTCTCGGATATTGACGAGATTCGCCGCACGGTCGAATACTGCAACCAGTTGACGGTTCACGAACGGCACCCCTATGCGGGCGATCTCGTGTTCACTGCGTTCTCCGGCTCGCATCAAGACGCGATCAAAAAGGGCCTCGAACACCTAGCCTCCCAGGCTGCCGAGACCGGCGTGCCGGTGAGCGACCACCCGTGGGCCGTGCCGTACCTACCCATCGACCCGGCCGATGTTGGCCGCTCCTACGATGCGGTGATCCGCGTGAACTCCCAATCTGGCAAGGGCGGCATCTCCTACCTGCTGAAAACCGAACATGCGCTCGACCTGCCGCGGCGGCTCCAGATCGAGTTCTCAGCGGTGGTGCAACAGGTCACGGACGCCGAGGGCCAGGAGGTGACCGGTGACGACATCTGGCGGATATTCACCGACGAGTACCTGCCGGTGACCGAGGGCAATGCCGAGGGCTTGACCTCGTGGGGACGTTTGCGGTTACGTGACATCCGTACCGTCTCGGAACACGGCGGGGCCACCACCATCTCCGCTGACGTGCTGGATCGAGGGGCGGAGCTGACCTTGAATGGCACCGGCAACGGCCCAATCGCGGCTTTCGTGGACGCGATCCGAGGGGTAGGCGTTGAGGTCGAGGTATTGGACTATGTAGAACACGCGCTCTCTGAGGGCGGTGACGCCTCGGCGGCGGCCTATGTGGAGGCGCGCATCGGTGGCGAGGGCGACCAGGTTTTGTGGGGAGTGGGCATCGACCCCTCCACCACCCGCTCCGCTCTAAAAGCCATAGTTAGCGCCGTAAACCGCGCCACCCGCTGATGCCCACCTACCGGGATGAGGCCATTGTGCTTCGTACTCAGAAGTTGGGGGAGGCCGACCGCATCATCACTTTGCTCACTCGCGAACATGGCAAGGTGCGCGCCGTAGGCAAGGGTGTGCGACGCACATCCTCGCGGTTCGGGGCGCGGCTAGAGCCATTCATGGTGATTGACGTGCAACTGCACATCGGCCGCACGCTGGATACGGTGACACAAATCGAAACCATCGGCCCCTACGCCCGAGTTATCAGCGAGGACTATGCGCTGTATACCGCCGGAGCTGCGATGCTGGAAGCGGCCGACCGACTGGTGGCAGATGAGAAGGAGCCAGCAGTGCAGCAATACTGGCTGCTTGCTGGTGGGCTGCGGGCCTTAGCTGAGCGGGCGCACGCGCCCTGCCTGGTGCTGGACTCATACCTGCTGCGGGCGTTCGCGGTGGCCGGATGGGCGCCATCCTTCGACGATTGCGCGCGCTGCGGCGAGCCGGGACCACATCACTCCTTCTCGGCGCCCACGGGCGGCGCGGTATGCCTGCGCTGCCGCCCGCCGGGGTCCGCATCCCCCTCGCCGGAGACGTTCGCACTGCTCGCCGCGCTGCTAACGGGGGACTGGCCGATGGCTGATGCGTCGGACGAACGTCACCGCCGGGAAGCATCCGGCCTGGTGGCGGCCTACACCCAATTCCACCTGGAACGCACGCTAAGAGCGCTAAAACACGTAGACCGCGCCCCCGTGTGAAACCACCGGGAGCAGGTCAGAAAGTGCGGCGTACCGTGATATCGGCGAGTTTGTAGAGGGTGGAGCGACCAGGGTCGGTGAGCGGGGCGGCGGTTAGGGCAGCAAGGGCTTGGGCGGTGAGGTCGGCGATCAGCGCCTCTGTGGCGGCTAGCGCCCCCGAATCCGTGATCGCCGCCCGCAGGGCACAGATGTCGTCTTCGGTGAGGTCAGGATCACCCAACTTGGCGGACAGCAGCGACCGTTGAGCCGCATTGCCGAGCCGCATAGTGCGCGCCGCCAGCACGGTGCGCTTGCCCTCGCGCAGATCATCACCGGAGGGTTTGCCCGTGATGCTGGAATCACCGAAGACGCCGAGTACATCATCGCGCAACTGAAATGCCTCACCCAGCGGCAGCCCAAAGGCGTCAAGAGCAGCCAGCGTGGCCTCATCGGCCCCCGCCAAATGCGCGCCGAGCAGCAGCGGATACCTGACCGAATAGGAGGCCGACCTGGCGCAAACCGTTACCCGCGTGCGCTCCTCATCGGCCAGGGGATCATCCCCCCAGGGCTGGGCCGACAACTGCACGTCGAGGAACTGGCCGATCATCACCTCGGTGCCCATGCGGTCGAAAGTGGCCCGCACCTGTTCGGCGCGATCCGAGTCGATGCCGATCAGCGCCGCAGACAGTTCCCGCTGAGCGGCAATCAGGCACAGGTCGCCCAACAAAATCGCGGCGCCCTCCCCGAACCTATCCGCGTCTCCGGCCCAACCCGCCGCGACGTGTCGGGCCGCGAAGACACGGTGCGCAGCTAGATGACCGCGACGAGTCTCGGCCGCATCCAGCACATCGTCATGGAAGAGGGCAGACGCCTGAAACAATTCGAGGGCAGCTCCGACCCGCACCGCCGCCTGCCGCTTAGGCCCAGCGGCAGAGCCACCACAAGCGCGAAACCCCCAGTAGGCGAACGCGGCACGCAACCGCTTGCCCCCGCCAAGCAGGGAAGCAATCTGCTCGCCCAATGCCTCGCCATCAGGGGAGATCGCGGCGATCTGAGCGCTAAGTTCGGCCACTTTTCTACTCAACGCGGCATCCACGTCAAGGCGGAGGTTTTCGTGATCGACCACTGCACACATGAGCTAAAGCGTAGGTCACTTGACGACGACACAAGGAAACTACCTATCCACAGCTCGCGCGGGCGAGGAGTTATCCACCGCCTGCCTTTGTTCGTCGATCACCCCAGCGGCTGGCGGCGTTAGGTGGAGGCATGACTCTTCTCAATAACCTATCCCATGCCCCGCAAGCCGTTTCCCAGGTGCAGGTGAGCGATGCCCGCGACCTGCTCTCGGTGATTCCCTACGTACTTGGCTACCAGCCCGCCGAATGCTTGGTGGTGGTTTGTGTGCGCGCCGGTGGCCGCCTCGGCCTCGTGGCCCGCGCCGACCTCACCGATGTTTCCAGGCCGCTTACCGGTCAGCACCTCGCCGAGCTGGTGGCCGCGCGAGCCAGCGAGGATCACAGCCTCGCCTGCTGTGTGGTGATGTATACCGCCGAGGTGAAAGCCATCACCCAGACAATCCGCCGCATAGCCGCAACCTTCGCCACCGCGCTGACCGGGGTGGTTCCTAACTGCGAGTCTTGGCTGGTGGGCGCGGGCCGCTACTGGTCACTTGATTGCGCCGACCGTCAGTGCTGTCCC
>WQZL01000059.1 GCA_009780755.1 Promicromonosporaceae bacterium
CGCGCGGCGCCCGCCGGCCTACATCATGGCCGACCAGATACCAGCCGCCACCCCGGGCGGTGATCCGCCACGGCTCAATGGTGCGCTGCGTCAACGTTCCCGAGTTCGCTCCCCGATAGTCGAAGCGAACCTTTCTGCGCTCGGTGATAGCTTCCAGCAGCGTCGGGTAGGCGTCACCAACCTCTGTTACCCGAGGGGCGAGCCAGGCCAGGGCGTCACTGTCGGCGGCGTGACCCGCCTCGGGATCTGCGGCCGCCACCAGCTTGGTCAATGCTCGCGAGGTGTCACCCCGCAAGATCGCGTCCCCCCACAACCGCGCCGCCAACGCAAGCACCCCGAGTTCTGCGGTGGTCAGGTCGATAGGCGGCAGGGCGTAGGCGTCGTTGTCGATCCGGTAGCCAACATCGTCGGGGTGGCCATCGGTATCGAACACCATGATTGGCACGCCCAGGGAACGCAGCGTGTTCTTATCCCGTTCAAACATCCGCTCAAAGGCTTCGGGCGTACTCACCTCGCAGTATCCGGCAATATCGCTGCGAATGCGCCGTTTCGTCATCGGTCTACGGGTGTTTACCAGAGCAATCACCAGGTTCAGCAGCCGCTCAGCGGGCGGTACTGATTCGCGGGGGGCACTGGTCTCAGACATCAGGCATGAGGCTACTAGACTTCAGCAGGTGCGAAATCGATTTGGGCCGCTGCTGGGCGTCATCGCCGTACTCGCGCTCATCGTCGCCGCCGCCGGGCTAGGCGGCCACATTCAGGCCACCGAACACACCGGTGAACCCATCATCTTGCAACCACCCCCGATGCCTGCCCCCATCGAGGATGGCCCCCCAGTGCTAGCAGAACCTGACCCGGAAGAGGATCAGGGCGAGGAGGGCAGCGCCTTCCCCTGGGGGTACATCCTCACGGTGCTGGCCGCCTTGGCTCTGGCCATGCTGGTAGCCGCCTCAATAGTGAGCATGGCTAAGCGCAAGCGTCGGGAGAAGGCATTCAAGATGAAAATCGACGCCGAGTTTGAAGATGCTGACTTCGTTCCCGGCCTGCGCGTGGACTTGCCTGCATTGGCCGACGCGGTCAAGGAGGCGTTGTCTCGGCTGGACGAGTACCGCGTGCCCAGAGATGCTGTGGTGGCCGCCTGGGTGGAGTTAGAGAAGGCGGCGGCACAGCACGGCTGGTTCCGCGACCTGAGCGAAACCACCACCGACTTCACCGCGCGACTGTTTGTCATGTCCGAGGTGCCCCAGTCGCAAACCACCGAGCTGCGCGGCCTCTATCAACAGGCCCGGTTCTCTGCCGCTCCGGTCACGGTTTCGCAGGTAACTCAGGCGCGCTCAGCCCTAGAGGTCATCGCCCGCGAACTGCAACTGGGTCAAATTCCCGCTAAGCAGGTTGACCATGACTAAGACCACCGTGTTCGGCGCCCTAATCGTCATCGGCATCGCCACCGCGGCCATCATCCTCACCCAAGCCTTCTCCATTCTGCACGCAATCTTGATAGGCGTAGCCGTCTTCATCCTCTGGTTCATTACTCGTCCCTATTTTCGCGCGGTCCCGCCGTGGCCCGCCGCGCCTCGAATCGAGCGGCTAGGCGGGCGGCTCGACGTAGCCGAACTGAGCTGGATGGCCTTCACCCGCGACGGGAAGGTGACCACCAAGGTGGTACAGCGGGTGCGGAATGTCGCCTCCCGCCGCCTGGCTGTTCACGGGGTGCTTTGGAATGGGCAGCCCACCTTCAAGAACGCTGAGGCCGACCCGCTTGCCGCCTGGGGCACTGGACCAGAAGACGCTACGGAGCATCGTCAGCGCGCTGCTGAACTGCTCGGGTTCAAGATGGTCAATAGCCTATGTGCCGCCACCGAAATCTCCCCCCGCATCCTCGAATCCTGGATCAACGCCCTCGATAACCTCGCCGTAACCCCAACCACAGGAGCCAGTCATGACCGATAGCACCGCCGCCCCCATGTCCGTTGCCGAGATTGCCCGCCTTGGCCGGGCCGTACTCGACGAGGTTGGCACCGCCGTGGTCGGGATGCGCGACGCCCTGGAAATCGCGCTAGCCACCGTGTTGGCGGGCGGACATGTGCTTTTCGAAGATGTGCCCGGCCTCGGTAAGACGCTGGCCGCCCGTTCGCTGGCCACCGCCCTTGGCCTAGACTTCCGCCGCTTGCAGTGCACACCCGACCTGTTACCTTCCGACATCACCGGATCGGCTGTCTTTGACCCGGCTAAGCGGGAGTTCGAGTTTCGCCCCGGCCCCGTGTTCACCGGCCTGTTCCTGGCCGATGAGATCAACCGTACGGCGCCAAAAACCCAGTCGGCGCTGTTGGAGGCGATGGCCGAACGGCAGGTATCCGTCGATGGCGTGACCCGCAAGCTACCCAGTCCCTTCCATGTGATCGCCACCTCCAACCCGGTGGAATACGAGGGCACCTACCCCTTGCCCGAGGCGCAACTCGACCGCTTCATGGTGCGCCTGGCCGTCGGCTACCCGGATGCCGATCAGGAAGCCGACGTGCTGACCCGCCGCCTGATCCGCCGCCAGGAGGCCGCTCCGGTGAACCAGGTGATCGATCCGGCCACGGTGCTGGCCATGCAGGCGGGCGTCGAGGCCGTGGCAGTTGACGGCGACGTGATCCGCTACTGCGTTGACCTGGCCGCCGCCACCCGCGCCTCGGCTCACCTAGAGGTCGGCGCCTCCCCGCGCGGCTCGCAAAACCTGATGCTGCTGGCGCGGGCCGTGGCCGTACTGGCCGGCCGCGACTACACCTTGCCCGAGGATGTTAAGCGCATCGGGGTACCCGTGCTGGCCCACCGTCTGACGCTGTCCCCGACCGCCTGGGCCTCCGGCGTTAACCCAGAGGCGCTTGTTAAGACGCTGCTCGACACCGTGGCTGGTCCGGCGACGGTAGGCGCCCCGTGATTGTTGCCTGGCGCCCCTCGCGCAACACCGCGCTAATCACGGCGGCGGGTGTCATCGCGCTGCTGGTTGGTGTGCTGTTTGGCCGGGCCGACCTCGCCCTTTTTGGGGTGCCGCTGGTGCTAGTGGCGACGCTTGCCGAACGGAGTCGCCCCGAGGGGAACACCGAGTTCTCCTTCAGCGGGTTGGAAAACAATGCGACGGGGGTGGTATCTGAAACCCTGACTGTTGCCCCCGCTCCTGGTACCGAGGCCGTGCAGGTTCGCGTACACGGCCCCGGCCACCGCCCTGCCATCGTCGTCGTCTCGGGGGAGGCTCCCCAAGAGATTGCGGCCCGATTCGATTCGCTGCGCACCGGCCCCAGCCCATCGTTTACCGTGGTCGCCCGTGGCTATTCCACGCTGGCCGGATACGTCGAAGACCCCTTATTGCTGACCGCCCCCAACCGCCTAGTGTTGCCCGCCGCCGCCCCGCTCTTGCGGGTACCCACATCGAGGCGACTGCGCGGCCTGACCGGCCCGCGCCGCTCCCCGCGCCTCGGAGATGGTGCCGAACTGCGCGATATTCATCAGATGATGCCCGGTGACCGCGCCCGCCGAGTTGACTGGCGCGCCACCGCCCGCATGTCTCCCGAACTAGATCAGTTGTTTGTGCGGCGCACCTACGCCTCTGCCGAGGCCGGGGCCGTGCTGGTGGTAGATTCCCGCGACGATGTCGGCCCCGACCTGACAACCTGGCGCGGCTCAGAGCCGCTGCGTGTCGATCAGGCAACCTCGCTCGATATTGCCCGCCATGCGGCTGCCGCCATAGCCGCCGCTCTCACCGAGGCGGGCGACCGGGTGGGGCTAGAAGACCTGGCCCGGCGTCGGCGCCCGCTGGCCCCGGCAATGGGGCGGCGGCATCTGCGCCGCATCCTGCAAGCGTTAGCCCTGGCCGCTCCCATCGGGGAACCTTCCGCCAACATCCGGCCACCCCAGCTAGCCAGCGACGTGATCGTCTACCTGTTTACCACCCTGCTCGATGATGCCCCGCTGGAGCTGGTTCGCAGTTGGTGCACGCTGGGAATGCCCGTCGTTGTCATCGATACTTTGCCGGGCATCTACCCGGTCGAGAATCTGCATCTGCGGCTGGCCTGGCGCATCACCACGATGGAGCGGGCCGACCGCCTGGCCGAACTTGCCGCGCTTGGCGTGCCCGCGATCCGCTGGGCCGCGCTCGACGGTGAACAAGCCGCCGAGCGGCTGGAAACACTGGTGCGTGTCGAACAGAGTCACCGCCACCCCTCGGGAGGCCCCCGATGAACCTGGCCGAACGACGGGCACGGCGCGCCCGCAAGCGCCTGCCAAGCCTGCGCCTGCATATTGACCGCTCAATACCCGGCTGGATGATTCGGCTGGGCGCGGCCCTGCTACCCACCGGGATCATGCTGATCGCCCTGTGGCGCACCGGCCTGCAATACGGCGAAGCGCAAACCGCCATCGACGGTGTGTTCGGGCCGCAGATGGTTCCCTCGCGCTCGGCAACCGCCATCTACGTGGTGTTGTCCCTGGCCTTGGTGCTAATCATGTTCACTCTCCGGTGGCCGACGATCTGGCCGCCGCTCATCGCCATCATCACCACTGTGATTCTTACCGCCTTTACCCCTGCCAACGCCGGCTGGGGGACGCTAGCTCTGGCGGCGGGCGCCTACCTGGGGCTGCGCCTGACAGTCTGGGCCACCGTGGTGCCGTGGCACTCCCGCGTGGAGGTGGCCGCCCTGGCAGCGGCGGCCAAGGTGGATGCCGGAGTCCTCGGGATCACCCTGGCCATCGGCGTCATCGGCTTGGCTCTACGGGGTGACTTCGACCTTGGGCTGGCCGCTGGCATCATTGGCGTCCTAGCCTTGGCCTGGTGGCTGCGGGCGCCGAAATTCGACCACGCCTCCGAGCAGCTACATCGGCGACGGGTGGAGGAAAAGCGGCAGGCGCGGGCCAACATCCAAAGCTTCACGCGGAAGCCTTAGACTGGCCGCACGACTACGGTTCATCCGCGCTAATTTGGCCTAGAACCGGTCTGGGTCTCCGGCGCCCACCCGAATTACCTCTGGATACTCCGCCGCGAAGCTGATTACCGTAGTTGGGCGGGCCGGAACCTCGCCGCCGTCCACCACGGCATCCAGCAGGTGATCGAAGCGCTCCTTGACGCTCCACCCATCGGTCAACGCCTCCTGCTCCCCCGGCGGGATCAGCGTCGAGGAAAGCAGCGGCTCCCCCAGTTGCGCGAGAATCGCCTGCGCCACCGGGTTATCCGTGATCCGCACTCCCACCGTTTTTTTGCGGGGGTGAGCCAAGCGGCGCGGTACCTCCGCGGTGGCCTTCAAGATGAAGGTATACGGGCCGGGTGTGGCCGCTTTGATCGCCCGAAAGGCGCTGTTATCAAGGTGCACCAGCGGTCCGAGCTGCGCGAAGTCGGCGCAAACGAGCGTGAAGTGATGCCGCTCCCCCAGTCGCCTAAGCGCTCGAATACGAGCCGGGCCATCCGGGTAGCCGATGCGAGTACCCAGGGCATACCCAGAATCGGTCGGGTAACCGATCAATGCATCGTCGCGCAACATCTGGGCGATCTGCGTGACAGCACGCGGCTGCGGGTTGTCTGGGTGCACGTCGAAGAAACGAGTCATCCCCACACCGTATCGCTGTCCCCAAATGATCCGCTAATTGGCATCTTTGTCTCGGTTCTCCGGCTTCCCTCGCCTTACCTGCGGGTAAGCACGGAGGAAGCGCGACCACCCTTGTGAACGGGTGGTTTACTTGTCGCCAGAGCCCTTGAAGCGAAGGGAAAGGTTCCGTGACTCAGACCGGCACGCTCCGCCGTCACCGTGGGGTGCCACCGCACCACCCGCCAACGCCGGATGCCGTGGAAGCGCCTCCGACCACTACCTCCACCGTTGATCGCGGCCTGGCCCGCTCTCGCTCTGCCCGTTTTGGCGAGGTGCAAATCACCTACCTTGAACACGGCCCGGTTAATCTCGACGACCCTGAGCGCGCCTGGGGTACGGACCCCGAAACTCTTCGACTGCTGATTGTCGTTGACGGGGATGTGGCCCTGCGGCACGCGGAGGCGGTCGCCACCCTCGGCCCCCGCGATAGCGCGCTGGTTCTGGGCACCGCCGTAGTTACCTACTCCTCAGAGGTTCCGGCTCGGGTCCTCATCTGCGACATGCCCACCGATCATGGCGGTTTGGCCGCGCTACCCCGCCAAGCCCCCTTCGTGATTGGCCGGGCCGACACCGCCGTGCCGTGTGCCCTCGGTGCCTTCCTGCTTGATCTGCTCCGACAAGACGCCGACCGGCTAGCCCCCCTGGCCCGCGCCCAGGTGGCCGACGTTCTCCGCAACCTGGCCGCCAGCACCATCATGGCGCTCGCGGTGGCTGGCTGCACCGGCTGGGAGATGCGAAAGCAGCGGCAGGCGGCGCTGAGACACATCGCCAATAAGTACACGGACCCCGAACTGTCCTCTGCCTCGGTGGCCGCGTATCTGGGACTGTCTCGTCGCTCGCTACAGCGGCTATTTGAGGGTGAGGATCGCACCGTCGCTCAGCGCATCCAGGAGGTGCGGACGCAGCATGCCATCAACCGGTTGCGCGACCCGCGCCTGGCTGCCGCATCGCTGGCCGAGATTGCCACCCTGTCCGGGTTTGGCTCCACCATCGCAATGCGGCGGGCCATCCAAGAAATAACCGACTCCACCCCCTCCGAGCTGCGGCGCGAAGCGGCCGAGGCTGGCTTCTTGACGGAGTGGACCGCCGAGACGGCGACGCTCGGTTTGGAGTAACCCGCTACGATCCTTCCCTGTGAAGCGTGACCGGGAGACGAATCGGGCGATGCCCTGGCTCGTGTTTGCCGCTGGCGCCTTTGTATACGTCGTGGCGGTGGCTCATCGCGCCTCCTTCGGGGTGGCTGGGTTAGCCGCGGTCGAGCGGTTTGGCGTACAGGCGGCGATGCTTTCGCTTTTCGTGGTGGTGCAGTTGGCGACCTACTCCCTGCTGCAAATCCCGATGGGTGTCGCCTTGGACCGGTGGGGAGCTGGCCTACTGTTGACCTTTGGGGCAACCGTGATGGCTGTGTCCCAGCTGGGCATGGCATTTACCTCCAGCGTTGGTGGGGCGCTCGCGTTGCGACTGCTCCTCGGGCTAGGGGATGCGGCCGTTTTCATCTCGGCGGTGCGCCTGGTGTGGGGCTGGTTTGAGCGGAGACTCGTGCCGGTACTTACGCAGGTAACCGGACTGGTTGGTCGGCTAGGGCAGATCATCACCGCTATCCCGTTTGCGTTTGGGTTGACTCATTACGGTTGGCAAGTGGCTTTCATTGGCCTGGCCGCGTTGGGGCTGCTCAGCGCCGCTATCGCCATCGTCTGGGTTAGGCCCGGTCCCTATGATTCCCCTGGGCTACGCCTATCGGGTAGGCCGGGTGGGCTGGGCGCCACCCTCACCTCGCCCGGCACGTGGCTCGGTTTTTTCGCCCACCTGCTTGGCGGGGTCAGCTCCAACGTGTTCATCCTTTTGTGGGGGGTGCCGTTTTTGGTTCAAGGTCACGGGCTGACTCATGGGCAGGCCGGAGTGCTGTTGACCATCAACGTGCTGGTGACGATTGTTGCCGCACCGGTGATTGGCGTGCTGACCTCCCGTCATCCGTTACGCCGCACCTGGCTGGTGCTGGGAATCTCCGGGTTGACCCTTACCGGTTGGGTGCTTGTGCTGCTGCCGAGGGAACCGCTGCCCTTTAGCACGCTGGCGGTTTTCGTGGGACTCATCTCCATCGGCGGCCCGGCCTCGCTAATCGGCCTGGACCTGGCTGCGGGGTTCAACCCACCCGCCTGGCGTGGCACCGCCCAGGGCGTGGCCAATATGGGCGGGTTCATCTCGGCGGTTGTGGTGATGCTCGGCGTTGGCTTGATGCTTGATGCCCGGGCATCGCTCGGGAATCCGACGCTGGCCGACTATCGCCTTGCGCTGTCGTTAGTGCTGGTACCCATCGCCATCGGAATTGCCGGCATTCTCATCACTCGTGGTCCGGCTAGACGGCGGGCGGGCATCGTGGTGCCAACAATGGCAGAACTTGTGGCGCGTCATCGCGCCCGCGAACAGGCTCAGGTCAAGTAAGGTTAAACATCGTGGAATCCACCTTCTGGTCCCTGGCCGTCGTTTTCACTGCTGTGATGCTCGCCCCCCCGCTATCCCAGCTCTCCAAGCGGCTGTTGCCCGTGCCCATGCCGGTGTGCGAGATGGTGCTTGGCATCATCATCGGCCCGGAGGTGTTAAACCTGGTGCGTCCCGATCTGAACGAAGCGGGCGACAACCTAATTCACCTGATGGGCCGCATGGGCTTGGCCGCGATCATTTTCATCGCGGGCTACGAGTTCGACTATCCGAACATGAAGCGCAAGCAGGTGGCGTGGGCTTCCGGGGGCTGGCTGATCTCGTTGACCCTGGCCGTGGCCGCAGGCATCGGCGTGGCCTTTGCCGCGAACGCGGGCGGGCTAGACCTACAGGGCGACGGCGGTCAGACGTTGATTGTCTCCGGCGCCTTCATCGGCATCGCTCTTACCTCCACCGCGCTATCGACGGCCATGCCCGCGCTGCGGGACGCCAATGAACTCGGGACGCCGTTTGGCCGGGCCATCGTCGCGGCGGGCACGGTGGGCCAGTTGGCGCCGCTGCTAGCTATCTCGATATTGTTTGGCGGTCAGGCTTGGTATTGGGCGGCCCTCGCCCTGCTCGGCCTTGGCGTGCTGATGACCTTGGCCCTGTGGGTGGCCCAGCGAGGTCTGCCCCGTTGTATGCGGAGCTTGATTAAGGCCACCATGCACTCCTCGGGCAATTTTGCGGTGCGTTTGGTGGTGTTTGTCACGGCCGTGCTGGTGGCTTTGAGCGCCGAGGTGTTTGGGGTACACATGTTGGTGGGTGCGTTCGCGGCGGGCGCGCTGATGCGGCAGTTGCTTAATGGCATTGACGTCGAGGATCGGGAGCTGACGGAGCGAAAGTTCCAGGGTGTGGCCTTTGGATTGCTTACCCCGCTGTTCTTCATCTCTACCGGCATGAGTTTTGAACTGCGGGAACTGTTCGCCCAGCCGATGGCGCTGGCGCTTATCCCGGTGTTCATTTTGATTATGATCTTCGCTCGCGGCCTGCCTGGTTCGCTGGTGCTGCCCGCCCACGCTTCGCTCCGGGACCGTTTCTCGGCGATGCTGTGGACATCGGTGGGCCTGGCCGTAATTGTCGTGGTCGCAGATGTGGCCGTCGATCAGGGCGCGCTTAGCCCGGTTATGAACTCCGCGATGGTGGGTGCGGGCATGATCTCCATGCTCACCTTCCCCACCTTCGCCCTAGCCATCCGCCGCAAAACAGCTGATCCACTCCCCGGGAGTTGAGCCTGCCGAGGCCGGGGTCAGATCTGCACTTTGTGCTGGTTCTGCGAACAGACCCGGACCTCGGTTTAGTGAGTATCTTTGATGAGCAGGACGGCACAATCTGATGGGCACCTGTCGATTTCCATGCCGGTCACCGGGGTCGAGTACGGCCACCGACAGGTTGAACCGTTCCTTCTGGGACTACTCCCTGATACCGATGACGCCAAGATGTCTATCGCCAAACAGGTTGGGGGCATTGGCGCGACCCAGTATCGCTGTTGTCAAGAGTGGGACTAGATTGCGCTGGGGCGGTGCAGCTCGCCACCCCGGAAAGCGTTGCGACCGTACTTGCTCGCACGGGAGTGTTATCTCCGATTACGCGCGATCAAATCGCAGCTCGACTCGCCGAGCTGCGCACCAACCCCCTTGTGTCGCGTTATGACCGCAGAACACACGGCAGGCAACTTGAGCGTGTGCATCAAGAAGATCTTTGCCAAGCCCTCGGCGTGCACCCTAACCGCAAATATGAGCAAGCAAAACCCGGCGGTCGCCGTTGCGACAGCCGGGTTGAGTAGTGGTTGGGAGGGGTTTAGCCGTGCTTCTGAATTAGACCCAAGAGGACGACGACCACGGCCCAGATGGTGCCAGAGGCGATGGTGATGCGGTTCAGGTTGCGCTCGGCCACGCCGGAGGAGCCAGCGCCCGAAGAGATGCCGCCGCCGAACATGTCGGAGAGGCCGCCACCCTTGCCCTTGTGCATGAGGATGAGCAGGATGAGGATGCCGCTGGTGATTACCAGCAGCACCTGAAGGGCAATACGAAGCGCGTCCATAGCGGAACATCCTACGACACTTCGCCGGGTTCTCGCGAATGCCCGCACCGGGGGAAGCACATTCGCGGGGTGAGAAAACCTAGTGCTTTCCAGGAATGGGGTGGTGCCGCCTCAGTCATCACGCTCTGAACCAACAACCATGGTCTCCCAGACTGTGCCATCTGGGGCGTCAATCATGACCGTTGCCCCCGTAGGTGGGATCACGGCCTGCTGCATCCCCGAGCTAACGATCATCGTGAACTCGGGTGTGCCCTCCAATACCAACATTGCGGACTGGCCAGGGGAAACCACCGAGCCAACTACTACGTTATCGGCCAGCACCACTCGCACAGGCAACGATTCGACGAACACCAAATCACCGGCCAGCACAACCCCCGTGTGCTCCATACCAAGCGAGCGTTGCCAGTTCCGCACCGCAGCAGCAATCGAAGCACCAAACACCCCACTGGCTTCGCCCGTGAAGAACCCAGCCCTGGACAAGAACCTCTGCAACTGAAGCGCATCATTGCCATGAGTGCCCTGAACCAAATCCCGGAAAACCGAAGTGGCGCCTTCAGTCACGACCACAGGATGCAAGCCAACGGCAAACAGCACATCACCAGCTGCAACCTCAGTCGCACCCGCCAACGCAATAGATGTCACCATGCCCGACATCGAGCCAGCGGCAAGCGGGCGAGTCATCCACCGCACCACCACCGGCAATGACACCGTAGAACCAACAGTCGCTTCCGATACGGTATGCGTAGCTACCGGCAACTCCGTCTCAGCCACCGGCGGCGGAAGACTAGTCACCGGATGTCAACAATCAGATCACAACGGTAACGAAACTATTTCAGGGCATAAAAGGCTGCGGGCAGATATGGGAGAGTTCAAGATATTCATCCCAGGTCACGCTTATAAAGCCAGGGTCCATGTACGGCCACCATGAGACAGGGCCGCTAGTCGCTTGCGCGTGTTGGAAATCCTCAACCCAGGAGGAAATGCTTGGCGGGTCTTGAACCATTGCGACGCCATGTGCTATTAAGCATTCGTGGACGTCAATCAGGTGCCAATAAAATCGTTCAAGCTCAGTCCGGGAATATTGCCGGTTCAACTCGAACCCAAGACTCTCCTGACAAAGTTCTGCATCTGCAAAGAGGCTATCGACTACATGGTCGGCAAAGTCAGACAGATCAAAACTTAGCCCAGTTCCACCTTCGATGGGTTCTATATCCCATCCCTTAGCTAGCAGGCATGAATGAGTTGCAGCGTCCGCTTCTTCCCGAGCAGCTACATGCTTGGCCATCCACGCTGGCTCCACCCAGGATGCGCCAGAACTCAAATCAGCGTTTCCTGAACCAGGGGAACATCCACCGATCAGCACAACAGCCAACACCGCCAGAAGCACTACCACACGCCGCCATATCTTACGGCCTTCGACAGAAACAGGAAGCGATATCATGGACAAAGAGTACCAGCCGCAATAGTGTCATTGTCACAGCCGGTGAAGCCGCAGAGGCCATAACCGTTTCGGTGTTGGTTGAGAGCCTGGGAACACCTGTAGTAACCTCCTTGCTGCATGTTACGAGCAGATACCCATTTCATCGACACTGGCCTATGACATGAAAGGCTGTGGGCAATTGTTGGTGGCTTCAAGAAATTCATCCCAAGATAGCTCATACATGCCAGGGTCCCCATATGGATGCCATATTGAAGCATTGCCGCCTGCTGTCTGTGCATGCTGAAAAGCCTGGAAAGTTTCGACCCAAGAGGAGCGGCTTGGTGGACTTTTGCTCATTTCGACACCGTGAGCCACCAGGCACTCGTAGATATCTACGAAGTACCCATACATGCGCTCAAGCTCAGGCCGTGAAAGATAATATCGAATTTCGATCCCAAGGCTCTCCTGGCAAAGCTCGACATCCGCAATAAGGTTATCGGCTACATGGTCTGCGAAGCTGGACAGATCAAAACTCAGCCCACTCATTCCGTCTTCGATGGGTTCTATGTCCCATCCCTTAGCTAGCAGGCATGAATGAGTTGCAGCGTCCGCTTCTTCCCCAGCAGCCACATGCTCGGCCATCCACGCCGGCCTCACCCACTGGCCTTCGGAATCCAAGTCCGTGCTACCAGGAGAACATCCAGTAGCCAGCACAAGGGTCAACGCCGCCAGAAATATCACCACGCGCCGCCGCAGCTCGCAGCTATTAACGGGAAGAGGAGTCAGTGTCACTGGCAAGAGAGACTGCCTACAATCGCGCCACCACCAAAGGTGATCGAAGAAGCGGTAACCGCGCCCCTTGTAGTGTTGCTTGTGTGCCGGACGAAGGCTGTGCTTGAGGATGGGATAAATAGACTGACGTAGTTACCCGCAGCATTTGTCGCTCTGTGCGTGCGGCTGCCAACCGTCGCACTGGTGATGCGGACGGTTGTCATGGTCGCGCATGATCGCGCGCCGAGTTGAAGCACTTGGGAACTTGCGGAGGCGGGTGCTGCGGTGGCGATGCCACCGGCGAAGAGGGCGACCACGAGGCCAAGGGTGAATGACTTGCGCTTGATGTTCTTCACTGAGAACTCCTTTGTCGGGATCGAGGTGCATGCCAGGTGACGCGCGCCCCCCCCATAAAACTTTCAGAGAGAGAGAAAGAGAGAGAGAGAGAGCATTTGTCGCACATCGGACGAAGATCCG
>WQZL01000060.1 GCA_009780755.1 Promicromonosporaceae bacterium
AGCGCAACACCCGGTGGCAGGGCACAAATAGCGCGGCCGCGTTCATCGCACACGCCCCGGCGGCGGCGCGCACGGCGGCCGGACGCCCGCAGCGATCCGCATACTCGGTGTAGGTGATGGCCTCGCCGGGTTGCACCTGCCTAAGCACATCCCAGGCGTGTTCGCGGAACTCGCCGGATACTTGCCGTACCGGCACCCGGTCGATGGCCGCCAGGTCTCCGGCGTAGAAGTCGTGCACCGCCGCCACCGCCTCGGCCAGCACCCCCTGTGGTTCGGCGGTCGACGCTATCTCAGCGGGCCGGATGCTTGCATGAATCAACTCCGCCAGGGAGTCCACCTCACCAGTCCAGCCGGAGGCGAGTACGGCCTTGCCGTCGGCGATGACGGTAAACGGCCCGTCCGGGGTGGGTAGCGTGATCGTAGTAGCGTTCATGCCCCCATCGTAGATGCGCGAACGTCCCCTGAGCCAAGCGACCCAGGGGACGTTCGATACTAGGTTCAGGCCGGAGGGGCCGGGGGGTTGGGCGCCTCGGGGGCGAAGGGGTTGGGCTGCGCAACGGGCGGCTGCGCCGGGGCGGCGGGCGTTGCGAACGGGTCGGCCGGGGCCGCCGGAGCGACTACCGGGGCACCGTAGCTACCTGGGGCCACCGGAGCCTCCACCGGGGCGCCGTAGCTAGCCGGGGGCATCGGAGCCATCGGGGCAACACCAGCGGCAGGAGCGGCTACCGAGGTGGCTGCCTTTGGCTTGAGCGCCACGACGGCCAAGATGCCAATCAGGGCCAGGGCGGCGACGCCGATGCCGACCCAGACGAGCAGCGGGATGCCGTCACTGGCGGAACCCTCGATGGCCGAGGCACGAGCGTGCATCGAGGTGACCTCGCCCACAGCCGGGTTCCAGGTGACGGTGTTGCCGGAGACAGAGCCGTTGGTATCCGAGATCGGGCCGGGGAAGGTGAGCGAGACCCGAACGTCCATCGTGCCTAGCAGGTTGGCGGGCATTTCGTCCAGGTCATCCATGTCGAGGTCCAGGGTGCCGGTCATCACGAACTCGTCGCCCTGGCGAACAATCGACAGGTCGTCAACGCCAGCACCGCCAACGGCGGCAAGTGGCTCGTTGGCCAAGGTCACGCGGACGCCGGTGAAGCCGCCCTCCGCGAATGGCTCCTGCGTTGCGCCGGGGGGCAGGTCGCCGGTGATCTCGTCGCCGGCCATGTCCCATAGCGCATCGGGGTCCATGCCCATCAGTTCGGCAACATCATCAGAGAAGGCAAACACCATGGAGGCATCGACGGTGTCGTTGGAGTGGACCTCAAAGTCCAGGTTCATCCGCATACAGCCGGTCAGGGCCAGGGCGGCAACGGCGCCGACGCCCAGGGCGGCCAGGGCGCGGCGAGAGCGGGGAGTAGCGTTTTTCGTCATAAGCGCTGAGTTTTCAGCAAAATCGGCACAATGTCTAATCAGCGAGATCAAGGATTACCGGCACGTGGTCGCTGGCCCCCTTGCCCTTGCGTTCATCACGATCAATGACAACGGCGCTGACCCGGTCTGCGAGCGCCGGGGAGGCCCAGGCAAAATCGATACGCATCCCCTTGTTGGTCGGGAAGGCCAGGCCCTGATAGTCCCAGTAGGTGTAGGTATGTGGTTCCGGTTGATGTTCGCGAGAGACCTCGCGATAGCCAGCGGCGGCGAACGCCGCAAAGGCGGCGCGTTCGGGCGTGGTGATGTGCGTTGCCCCCGGAAATGCGCGGGCATAGTCCGCCACGTCCCACACGTCGGTGTCCTGCGGGATGACATTCCAGTCGCCAAGCAGAGCGATCTGCGCGGCCTGATCGGCGAGGAGCCATTCTGCGGCCTGTTCTTGCAGCGCTCGCAGCCAGGCCAGCTTGTAGGCGTAGTGCGGGTCGCAGGTGGCGCGCCCGTTGGGCACGTACAGCGACCACAGACGCACTCCGCCGCAGGTGGCGCCGAGGGCGCGGGCCTCTACTGGCGGAGGGAGCAGGGTATCTGCATCCTTGGCGAACCCCGGTTGGCCGCAGAACTCCGTGACCACATCTTTAAGGCCGATACGCGAGAGGATGGCCACGCCATTCCACTGCGAATGTCCGACGTGCGCCACCTCGTATCCGGCCTCCGTAAAGACGGCAGCCGGGAACTGCTCGTCGCGGCACTTGGTCTCTTGAATGGCGAGTACGTCGGTGTCGGAGCGTTCCAGGAACGCCACCACTCGTTCGGCCCGCGCGCGGATAGAGTTCACGTTCCAGGTGGCAACTCGCATTCGGCTACCCTAGCCGCATCGTCTCTCTTCGCCCATCGCCTTGTGTGGTCATACCACGCCCGATACTCTGGACGACCGTCTAGCCTTCCCTTAAGTCCTGTTATACGTAAGGAGTCGAATGTTTCGCTCGTCTCATCGAACCCGCCTCGCCGTGGGCCTTGTTACCGCCCTTGCCCTCGCCGGATGCAGCGCGGGACAGACAACAACCAGCCCTGATGTGGGGCCGGGCGGCGTGCGCACGGATGTGATTATCGCCGTGGCGTTGGAGCCGGTGAACCTTGACTTCACCACCACGAGCGGGGCGGCCATCCCCCAGTTGTTAATGAATAACGTGTACGAGACGTTGGTGAAGATCGACCAGGATGGCGGCATCGTGCCCCTGCTGGCCACCTCGTGGGAGATGAGCGATGATGGCACCGAGTACACGTTCCATCTGCGCCGGGGAGTCACGTTCTCCGATGGGCGACCCTTCACTTCCGCCGACGTGGTGGCCTCCTTTGACCGGGTGCAGACGCACTGGATACGTTCGCAATTAACCCTGCCAATGGCCGTGGTGGACCACACCGAGGCGCTTGACGACTACACCGTGCGGGTGACGCTGCATCGGCCATCGAACGAGTGGTTGTTTTCTATCGGCACGCTGCTTGGCGCGATCTTTCCGGCGGAGATCGACTTCGACAAGATGACCGAGGCCATCGGCACCGGGCCGTATGTGGTGGCCGAGCGGCAACAGGGCGACCGTATAGTGCTGACGGGCCGTGAGGATCATTGGGCCGGGCCAGCGCCGCTACGCCAGGTCACCTTCCGTTACATAACCGACCCCACGGCGGCCGTAAACGCCCTGCGCGCCGGTGATGTGGACATGCTGCTCACCACCGGCGACCGCATCGCCCCGTTGTCGAACGCTAATTTTCAGGTGATCGAGGGCACGTCCAACGGTGAGGTGTTGCTTTCGTTTAACAATCGCATCGCGCCATTCGACGACCTGCGGGTGCGGCAAGCCTTCGCGTATGCCATCGACCGAGAAGCGGTGATGGAGGTGGCCTCGGGCGGCTTCGGCACCCTGCTCGGCGCGATGGTGCCGCCCACCGACCCGTTCTTTGAGGACCTGTCGGGAATGTTCCCCTTCGATCCCGACCGAGCGCGAGAGTTGCTGGCCGAGGCCGGGTATGGAGAAAGGGATGCCGGGCTGGAGCCGCTGCGGATCGCCTTCGATGTGCCGAACATCGGCTACGCAACCACCTCAGCCGAGTTAATCGTCTCGCATCTGGCCGATGTCGGAGTCAACGCGACCATTCGTATCCTGGAGTTTCCCCTCTGGCTAGATCAGGTATTTAACAGGCACGATTTTCAGATGAGCATCGTCATGCACATTGAGGCGCGCGACCTGATGACGGTACTTCAGCCGAACTACTACCTCGGCTTCGATAACTCGGTGGTTGGTCCGCTGGCCGCTGCGGCCGACGCGGGCAGCTTTGAGGAGTATGTCGAGGGAATGCGCGAGGTAGCGCGCCTAATTGCCGCTGAGGTACCCGGCCTCGTCCTTTGCCTGAGTCCAAACCTCATCGTCGCCGATCCGGCCCTAACCGGCATCAAGCCCAATGCGGTAACGGAATCACTAGACCTAACCGCCCTAAGCTGGACTAAGTAACCCGTCGGCCCCGTGTAGCGCGAACAACCTGGCAGAATGGTCGTCTGTGCGCAGACAAATGGCTTGGCTGGCGGGGCAACTCGTAGCGACGCTTGCCATTGCCTCACTGCTGGTGTTCTGGGTGCTACGTGTGCTGCCCGGCGACGCCGCCACCGTCGCGTTGGGCATGAATGCCACCCCGGAGGCGCTTGCGACCTGGCGGGCCGAACACGGCACCGACCGGCCGCTCATTGTGCAGTACGGGGAGTGGATGGCGGGGTTGTTCCGAGGCGACTTTGGCCGTTCCTTCCTTACCGGTAACGATCTGACCCCCCTGGTGCTTGATCGCGTGCAGGTCACCCTTATCCTGGTTGGCCTCTCCCTGGCCCTAGCCCTGGCCATCGCCATCCCGCTGGGCACGCTGGCTGCCATCAAGCATCGCTCCCTATGGGGCGTCGTCATCACCGGCGGATCGCAGCTCGGTGTCGCCATCCCGAACTTTCTGGTGGGCGTGCTGCTCGTCTCCTTTGTCTCGGTGCGCCTCGACTGGCTGCCCGCCGGAGGGTGGGTGCCGCCCGCCGTGAGCCTGACCGAGTTCTTGCGGCACGTCACCCTGCCCGTCATCGCCCTGGGCACCGTCCAAGCCGCGATCATTACCCGTTATGTGCGCTCGGCCGTGCTTGAGGTGATGCGTGAAGATTTCCTGCGCACCGCCCGCGCCGGGGGTCTCACCTACGGCCAGGCTCTGATGCGTCATGGTCTGCGCAATGCCGGGGTGCCCATCATTACCGTCATCGGCGTGCAGATCTCGGCGATGCTGATTGGGGCCGTCGTAGTGGAGCGCGTCTTCGTGGTGCACGGCCTTGGCTCGCTGCTGGTTGACTCCGCACAGAACCGCGATCTACAGGCCGTGCAGTCAATCGTGCTGCTGCTTGTGGCGCTGGTGGTGGTCATAAACTTCATCGTCGATCTGCTCTATACGCTGCTCGACCCGCGCCTACGGTTGGCTGGGAGTGTCGTATGAGCCAGATCATCCAGCAGCCCGGCGCGAAGGCCGCCGAGGGGCGCACTGCCAGTGTTGTCCAGCCGCCGTCGGCGCGTCTGCCCGAGGCCGCTGCCGTCGGTCCTAAGCGGTACAAGCCCGGCATTCATCCGCAGTTGGTAATCGGTGTGGTGCTGGTAACCCTGATAGTGGCTGCGGCGGTGGTATCGATGTTCTGGACGCCGTATGACCCGCTGCGGGCCGGGGTTGGTGAGCCTCTGGCCGGTCCCAGCACCACGCACTGGTTCGGCATCGACCGCTTCGGGCGCGACGTGTTCTCCCGCATCATGGCCGGAGCGCAGCTCACGCTCTACGTGGGTGTCATCGCCGTGAGCATCGCGGCGGTGATCGGCGTGCCCATCGGCATCATCGCGGGGATGCGACGCGGGGTGCCAGGTGCGCTGCTCATGCGTGGCTCGGATGTACTACTCGCCTTCCCTGGCCTGCTGCTCGCCATCATCTTTGGCGCGGCCTTCGGCGCGGGGACAACGACGGCGATGATCGCGCTCGGCATCGGCGCAATCCCGGCGTTTGCGCGGGTGGCCCGGTCGGGCACGCTTCAGGTGATGCGTAGCGATTACGTGCTGGCCGCGCGCGCCGCCAACCGCTCGTCATGGGCTATCGCTTGGCGGCATGTGCTGCCCAACATAGCCGGGCTAATCGTGGTGCAGTGTTCGGTGAACTTCGGACTGGCTGTGCTGTCGGAGGCGGCACTATCCTTCCTGGGGCTTGGCACGACGCCACCTGCCCCGTCGTGGGGTCGAATGCTGCAAGAGTCGCAGCAATTCCTTGGCAGCCACGACCACCTGGCCCTGGCCCCCGGCATCGCCATTGCGATTGCCGTACTCGGTTTCAACCTGCTCGGCGATGGCCTCCGCGACGTACTCGATCCTCGCCTGAAGGGAGTGCGCTAACCATGACTCCTGCCGCCCCCTCATCTCCACCTCCCCCTCAAATTGCCGAGGTTACCCCGGCGCTGGTGGTGCGAGATTTGCGAATTGGGACGCAGGCTAGAGAGTTGTTGCATGGCATCGGCTTTGAGGTGCTTGCCGGGGAGCGGGTCGGGTTAATCGGGGAATCGGGTAGCGGTAAGACGCTGACGGCCCTGGCCGTGATGGGCCTGCTTGACGATAACCTCACCGCATCGGGCCACGTCCATGTGGCCGGGGAGCGCAACCTGCTCGCCCGTTCTGACCTGCAACTTGTTAGGCTGCGCGGCGCTCGCATGTCGATGGTATTCCAGGAGCCGATGACGGCCCTCGATCCGCTGCGCCGCGTCGGCGCCCAGGTGGCCGAGGTGATTAGGCTGCATTCGGCCGGTGGCCGCGCGGCCGCGCGGCTGCGGGCCGTCGAACTGCTGACCGAGGTGGGCCTGCCCGAACCCGCACTGACGGCCCGCGCCTATCCACATCAACTTTCAGGCGGGCAGCGACAGCGGGTACTGATTGCTATGGCGCTGGCCAACGATCCGGCGCTACTGATTGCCGACGAACCAACCACGGCCCTCGACGTGACGGTGCAGGCTCGCATCCTGGAGCTGCTTGCGAAGGTGGTGGCGAAGCGCGGCGCGGGGCTGCTGTTCATCACTCACGACCTGGCCCTGGTAAGCCAAGTTTGCGAGCGCGTCGTCGTACTCAAAGATGGTGTCGTCGTTGAGCAAGGCGCGGTAGCTGAGGTGTTCGCCGACCCACAACACGAGTACACCCGCACCCTTCTGGCCGCAAGCTCCCTCTCCCCGCGCCTGTCCCCCCTCATCTCGGCCACGCCTTACTCCGCGCAGAATGCCGATCACCCACCCCCGATTATCCGGTTGACCGATGTGACAAGGCGGTATCCGCGACCCGGCGGCAGGTTCGTCGATGCGCTGAAGGGGATAAGCCTGGAGATCGCACCCGGTGAACGATTTGGCCTGGTGGGCGAGTCCGGTTCGGGCAAGACAACCACCTTGCGGCTGCTGGCAGGGCTGGACATGCCGACCTCGGGCACGGTCGAGGTGGCGGGCGTCACGCTCGCCCACACGCCGGTGGTTGAGCTTGTCGAAACCACCACTGAAACTCGCCCGGGGCAACGCTTCGTTGCCTCAGCTGCCGAATTGGCACGTGTCCGGGCCAATCTACAGCTGGTGTTTCAAGATCCGATGGGATCGCTAAATCCGCGGATGCGTGTTGGCAACATCGTCGGCGAACCGCTGCTCAACCCGGCCAACCGCGCCGACATTCCCGAGGCCACAACCCGGCGTGAACGACGCGCGCTGGTACGTGACATTTTGACCGCCGTCGGTCTGCCTAACGACGCGGCCCGTCGTTACCCGCACCAGTTCAGCGGCGGACAGCGGCAGCGGATCAGCATCGCCCGCGCCCTGGTGTGCCGCCCCAAGGTGCTGGTGGCGGATGAGCCGGTCAGCGCGCTCGATGTTTCCGTGCGAGCGCAGGTGTTGGAGCTACTGGCTCGCCTAGCCGATGAGCGCGAGTTCACGCTGGTGCTGGTCAGCCACGACCTGGCCGTGGTGCGTCACCTCTGCGACCACATAGCGGTGATGCGAGCCGGTGAAATCGTTGAACATGGCCCCACCGAGCAGGTTTGGGCAAGCCCTAAACACGAATACACGATGGCCTTAAAGGCAGCGACGCCAACGATGTCCAAGCGCCGACACTGAGCGACACAGACCTAACCTTTACCTACGTCTAGCTGTCCGCCTGCCACATCGCCTCATCTGACCTACTAGGCTGGCCGAATGGGTATAGCGCTTATTACTGGGGCTACCGCCGGGCTAGGGCTGGAGTTTGCCTGGCAGTTGGCCGCCGCCCGCCATGACCTGGTGTTGGTGGCGCGCACCGAGAATCGGCTCAACGAGGTGGCCGAGCAACTACGCGCCGTTGCCGGAGTTAACGTCGAGGTGATCTGCGCCGACCTGTCTGTGGTCGAGGATGTAGAGCGAGTGGCCGAACGGTTACGTATCACTGGTGACGAAGCTGGCGAGACTCGTCACCCCGTCGGTTTGCTGGTAAACAATGCGGGATTTGGCTACGCCCAGCGGTTCATTGACGGTGATGTAGACGTAGAGCTACGGGCCTTTGACGTGATGGCTCGGGCGGTCCTGATCCTTACCAGGACGGCGGTTGGGCAGATGGTGCCGCGGGGGCGCGGAGCGATTCTGAACGTCGGCTCTATTGCCGCGTTGACGGCCTCGGGCACGTACTCCGCGCATAAGGCGTGGGTACGGAACTTCACCGAGGGGCTAGCCCACGAGCTTGCTGGCACCGGCGTGACCGCCACCGCCGTGGCGCCTGGCCTGACTCGCACCGAGTTCCACTCCCGAGCCGAGCTGAACACGGCCGGGCTGCCCAGCATCGGCTGGCTGTCCGCCGAGCGAGTGGTTTCCGATGCGCTGACCGCAGTTCGGCGCGGTCAGGTACTCTGCACGCCAACTAAGCGTTACCAACTTGCCGCCGCCGCGCTTCGCCTGGCCCCTCGGGCAGTTGTTCGCGCCCTCGGCAAGCCCGGACTGGGGCCGACGAACTAGATTCGCTCCGCACGCTTTGTCGCCAATGCCCCCTAGAATTCTGGGGTGACTGTTGCTGATCTGCCTCCCACCCCCCGCGAGCAACTGCTGGCACTGATCCGCGAACTGGCCGTGGTTCACGGCAAGGTGACGCTTTCCAGCGGCAAGGAGGCCAACTATTACGTTGATCTGCGCCGCGTGACCTTGCACCACCGCGCCGCCCCCCTGATCGGACATGTGTTACTAGATCGCCTAGAGGAGTTGGGTTTTGGCCCGGCCGACATCGACGCCGTCGGCGGGCTGACCCTTGGGGCCGATCCCATCGCGACCGCGCTGTTGCACGCAGCGGCCTCTCGCGGCCTGGACCTGGATGCATTTGTGGTCCGCAAGGCCACCAAGGCCCACGGGATGCAGCGACGCATCGAGGGACCGGATGTGGCTGGGCGCCGGGTAGTGGTGGTTGAGGACACCACGACTACCGGTGGCTCGCCCATCGAGGCCATCGTGGCCTGCCGCGAGGCGGGAGCCGAGGTGGTGGCCGTGGCCACCATCGTGGATCGCGATACCGGCGCCGGTGAGGCCATCGAAGCGCTAGGCGTCCCCTACCACCCGCTGTTCACCCTCGCGGACGTGGGCCTGGCCTAACACACCGTCTGTTCGGCAGTTAGTCGTCCTGTTCGGCACAACGTTTTGCCGATCGCAGCGGCGTTTTGCCGAAGAGACGAAGATTTGGAAAGGGAGGTATCGAGTGCGGGATGCAGGACAGATTGGTACGCCGCTGACCGCCGCCGCCACGCGGGTGATGCTGCTCGGGGCGGGGGAACTCGGCAAGGAGGTGGCTATCGAGTTGCAGCGGCTCGGCGTCCAGGTGATCGCCGTTGATCGTTACGGCGATGCTCCGGCGATGCAGGTGGCGCACCGCGGGTGTGTCGTGGACATGCTTGACGCAGCTGCACTACGAGGGGTGATTGCCGCCGAGCAACCCCACATCATCGTGCCCGAACTTGAGGCCATCGCCACGGAGGTGCTGGCCGAGGCTGAGGCAGCCGGGGTGCGGGTGACCCCGACCGCGCGAGCCGTTCAACTAACGATGGATCGGCAGGGGATTCGGCAACTAGCCACCAATCTGGGTATTCCGACCTCGCAATACCGGTTTGCTGGTTCGGTCGAGGAGTTGCACGAGGGGGTGGCTGAGATCGGATTGCCCTGCGTGGTTAAGCCCCTTATGTCCTCCTCCGGGAAGGGGCAGACGATGCTCCGCGCCCTGGACGATGTCGCCGCCGCCTGGAAACACGCGCAGGTCGAAGGACGCGGCAACAGCGGTGTAGACGCAGCGGCTACGGAGGTGATCGTCGAGGAGTTCGTGGACTTCGACTACGAGATCACGCTACTGACCGTGCGCTCGGTGAGCGGGACGGTGTTCTGCCCACCGATTGGACACGTACAGGTGGACGGTGACTACCGCGAGTCCTGGATGCCCGCAGAGATGAGCCAGCAGGCTCTCGCTGCTGCCCAAGACATTGCCCGCGCGGCCACCGCCGCACTGGTTACTGAGGTGGCTTCAACAGACTCAACCACCGAAGCGGGCGGCTGGGGCGTGTTCGGGGTAGAACTGTTCGTCAAGGGCGATGATGTGCTATTCAACGAGGTCAGCCCGCGTCCGCACGATACCGGCATGGTGACGATGATTGGCCAAGACGTCTCGGAATTCGGGATGCACGCCCGAGCCATCCTGGGCCTGCCGGTGCCGGAGCCAAACCCAGTGGGCGGTCCCGGTCAGGAGTTCTCGGCCTCCTGTGCGGTACTCGCCACCGGCAGCGGCATTCCTGTTTTCGAGGGTGTAGACGTCGCGTCTACGGCGCCGACAACGCAGGTGCGGCTATTCGGCAAACCCCGCGTAGATGGCACCCGCCGGGTAGGCGTGACCCTAGCCCGCGGCGCCTCCATCGACGAGGCCCGCACCCTAGCCCGCCAAGCCGCCGACGCATTGCGGGTGCGTCTTGTCTAGCCGCGAGATCGTTGGGGTGGGGCCGTGGGTTGGGCAGTGGCCAGAGGGGGCGCAATGGGATGCGGAGCTACTGGCCGATGGTGACGCCCGTAATGTTGAGGACTGTTACCGCTACTGGACGGTTGAGGCCATAGTTGCCGATCTGGATGCCCGCCGGGTCAGCGGCCCACAACTGCACATCGCCATCGAAAACTGGGCGCATGATCTCAACATCGGCTCGGTGGTGCGCACGGCCAATGCCTTTAACGTGGCGGGCGTACACATCGTTGGCAAGCGCCGCTGGAACCGCCGGGGTGCGATGGTGACGGATCGCTACCTGCACATCCACCACCACGAGGACGCCACCGCCCTAGCCAACTGGGCCACCCTCCCCATTATTGGCATCGACAACGTGCCCGGCTCCCAGCCCATTGAGCCATACCAGTTCCCGGCCAACGCGATCTTGCTGCTCGGCCAGGAATCCACGGGCCTCACCCCCGAAGCCCAGGCCATCTGTGACGCCATTTTGCACATCACCCAACGTGGCTCCACCCGTTCCCTCAACGCTGGCGCCGCCGGCGCCATCGCCATGTTCGCCTGGGCACAACAACACCTACGGTGACGCCAAAACCACGTCTGCGTTACCTCAGCTACAAGAAGCCTGCGCAAATCATCGATCCCGCAGAATCGCGCTACGCAGCCATCGTATCGCGCCTGAAGTAGCGCCGGTGCGTACGTCGGATCGTCTCAAGTGAATCGCTCATGAGGCAGACAATCTCGACATCTTGATCGTTGTGCTGACTCTCCAACTCGAGACGTCGCTCAATGGCTGCTCGGCTGTCACCCGGTCCAAACTCCTCAAGATTGAGGGCCCCTGTGCGTCGGTTGAACTCGATCACAAAACTACTCACTGCCCACCTCCTTCAGCGCTCGTCTGGCCTGCTGTTCGATGCTTACGAGGATAGCAGTCAGCGCCTCCTCTTCCTTGCGAGTCTCCAAGGCCCACCGCTCGTGGACCTCAACTCCAGTCAGCGGACCTGGCGTTCCGTATCCAAGTGAGCGTTTGTCCATGCCTGCAACGGGGATCCCGAACTTGTTGTAGACAAGATCGGCAAAACCTTCACCCTGAACACTCTGCAACACCTCACCTGCTTGCTCGATGCTCAACAGAGCCTCCCAAACACGCTCAAACTCGGTTAGCCGAACAGTGGAGAACCGCTGCAGTTCCTGAACTGCGATCATCGCGGCTTCACCACCTGGGGGTTCGCCATAGCGAATCCCACGGCCGTAGAGGTCGGCCAAAGCTTCATACCCGTTTGCCCAGAGTCCCTGGAGATGTGTCCGCACCTGTATCTCCACGCGCCCGGCTGGCAATCGCAGTCGGATGTGAACTGCGCGATAGCCGAAGCGGGGAGTTTCTCTAAGATCGTGGACAACGCAATGCTCAGGACCGAACGTGGTCACTATCGCCTTAACGAGGTCGTCCTGCTCGCGCAAGGACATCTCTGTTTCAACACGCACCCCGGCCAGGTCTTCGATCCGACCGATGTCATACCAGCGCATCCGTTCAAGTTTCTCTCGGAGGGTGCTGATGGTCTTCGCCCGCGAGGTCACCTCAAGCCGTCGCCCACCGGATAGTCCAATCGGGTACATAGAGGCGATGATTGAGTGAACAGCCGAGGCTAAGTCACTGAACCAAACGACAACATCCGGATAGGAAGGCAATCCTTCCGCTGGTTCTACACCAGCCCGTAGGCAGCGGCCAAGCCTAGCCAGTTGCCCCTGAGTCCAAGGCAGTTCTCGATGAATCATGCTCAACAGGCTGTCAGCACTCATGTTGGACTGTTGCGGTTCGTCAGAACACATGCGGCCACGATAGCCGCAATAGTGACCTCTTGAAGGAGTTCCAAGACCCCCGGCGGGCAAGTGGCTGCCGGAGGCCCCGATGTGCGGCTGATGAAGGTTCATGTCACCCTGCCTGAGTGAGCGGGGTCAGGGCTTCCACCTCATGGCTGCTACTGAAAGCGTTTTTGTCGAAACTGCTCAGGCTTCTGGCGGCGTAAGCGCGCTCTCAACCATCCGGGTTCGATCAGCGCTCCGCAACCGCGGCTTGCAGACAGAAACACAGTAGGATTGGAAGCGGCATTCATCCCCTCGTCTAATGGAGTAA
>WQZL01000061.1 GCA_009780755.1 Promicromonosporaceae bacterium
ACAGGATCATTAGACTTCATACCCCAACACTCAACCACCCCCAGAACTGTCAGAACCAAACCCCACCAAACCGTCAGCGATGTCCTGATACACAACCGTCAGGGAAGTCCTGATACATGACAGAAGACAACTAATTCCCTATGATGCTCTCATGCTCGTCGGCGTGGGGGGCTTGGCTTGTTGGGCCACACCTTCTTCCTGCGTCAGCGGCGTTGGTACGGCTTTGCCGCTAACTGAGACCTGGTCGGTATCCCCAGCTGTTGACCAGGCCATAACTTGCCGTGATAGTATCGCCGCATGATAGTGTCGTTCGCCGACTCTACGACGGAAAAGGTGTGGCTGCGTGAGCACACACCCCGTCTCGGGACCGCCGAGCATCGAGCCGCACACAAGAAGTTGTTGCAGTTGGACATGGCGGCAACGGTGAACGACCTGTGTGTCCCACCGGGAAACCGGCTGGAAAAGTTGACGGGTGATCGTGAAGGTCAACATTCGATCCGGGTGAATGACCAGTACCGGATTTGTTTCACCTGGACGGACAAAGGCCCGGCCAACGTCGAAATCGTTGATTACCACTAAAGGAGGGTGTGTATGAGTGAAAAGTTGTACGCCCCGGTTCACCCTGGGGAGATTCTGCACGAGGAGTTTTTGGAGCCGTTGGGCATCACTGCGTATCGGCTCGCACAGGCCACGGGTCTGCCGCAAACCCAGATCGGCCAAATACTGCGCGGCAAACGCTCCATCACCGCCCGATCCGGCTTGCGGATAGCCAAAGCGCTTGGACTCTCAGAGTGGTACTGGATCAATGCCCAGGCTCGTTACGATCTCGAAGTCGAGCGTGACAGACATGCGAACGAACTGGCTAAGGTCCAGCCGCTCGTAGCAGCTGCATAACCCAGAGGTCACTTCGACCGTGTAGCAGGATAGAACACGAAATCCTGCCCAAACGGCGAGAACATCCCAACATTGACACCTGCGCTAGTCGTAACCCACTCACGTCATCTTGTGTGAGCGGTTTCGGGATTCCTGCGAGTCGCAAGACCTAGACCAGACGGTAACCGCCAGCTCTAGGTTCTGCGACTTCACTCGCTGCGCTCGTTACGCGCAGAATGACGCCAAGCTTCCTTGCCCTGCCGCAGCGCGTCTCCCGCGCTCCGCGCGTTGCGCGCAGAACGGCGGGTAGCGGTCCACCAGCCTCGCTCGTTGCGCGCAGAATGATGTAAGGGGAGTTGTCCGCTTTGGTGCGCGTGATGGGTGGCCGTGGGATGGGGGTATGCTTGGGGCTGGTTGCCTAGGTTTCCGGCGTCGTCGGGAAGGTGGGCAGCGACGCTTTGACCCTCCTGTCACGGAAAGACCGTGGCCGTATAGACCGAAGGAGGTGGGTTAAACACATGCGTCAGTACGAAATGATGGTGATCCTGGACCCCGATGTCGAGGAACGCACCCTACAAGCCCTGATCGAGAAGCTGGTGGCCGTTGTCCCGGCTGAGGGCGGTACCGTCGATAACGTTGACATCTGGGGTCGTCGCAAGATGACCTTCGACATCAACAAGAAGTCCGAGGGGCTGTACGCCGTAATCGACTTCACATCCGAAGTGGCAACCGCCAAGGAACTCGACCGCCAGCTCGGCCTCAACGAGACCGTCCTGCGCTTTAAGATTCTGCGCGCCGACGCCAAGTAAACACCTCGAATCCGACCCCCACCCCAAGCGCTTAACCTAGGAGTACGTCATGGCCGGCGAAACCGTAATCACAGTGGTAGGTAACCTCGTCGCGGACCCGGAGCTGCGGTTTACGCCGTCGGGTGCGCCGGTGGCGAACTTCCGCATCGCCTCTACGCCACGCACCTTCGACCGGCAGACCAACGAGTGGAAGGACGGCGAGGGCCTGTTCCTCTCGTGTTCCATTTGGCGTGATGCTGCGGAGAACGTGGCCGAGTCGCTGACCAAGGGTATGCGCGTGATTGTGCAGGGTCGCCTGGTGCAGCGCTCGTATGAAACTCGCGAGGGCGAAAAGCGAACCGTTGTTGAGTTGCAGGTCGATGAGATCGGCCCCTCGTTGCGCAATGCAACCGCACAGGTGACTCGCAAGCAACGCACCGGCCCCGGCGGCTTCAACGCGGGCGGCGGCTATGGTGGCGGGGCGCCCAGCGGTGGCCAGGGTGGCGGGTTTACCAGCGGTGGCGGCGGGGGTTTCTCCGCCGGTGGTGGTTCGCAGAACGACCCGTGGGCGAATGCCGGACCGGCATCGTCAGGTGGCTCGTTCGACGAAGCTCCCCCTTTCTAAGCCGCACAATCCCCAAGATCATCATCTCTATCAGTCAAGGAGTACATCGCGATGCCTAAGCCTCCGATGCGTAAGAGCAACAAGCACATCATCAAGAAGAAGTCGAACCCGCTCAAGGCGGCGAAGATCGAGACCATCGACTACAAGGACACGGCGCTGCTGCGCAAGTTCATCTCCGACCGCGGCAAGATCCGCGCCCGCCGGGTTACCGGCGTCAGCGTTCAAGAACAGCGCGCCATTGCCCGCGCCGTGAAGAACGCCCGCGAGATGGCCCTGCTGCCCTACGCGTCTTCGTCCCGCTGAGTGGCCCAAGGAGAACAGAAATCATGACTAAGTTGATCCTGACGCACGAGGTCACCGGCCTCGGCGAACCCGGCGATGTCGTAGACGTTAAGGCTGGTTACGCTCGCAACTACCTGCTGCCGCGCAAGCTGGCCACCCCGTGGACCAAGGGCGCCGAATCGCAGATTTCCGCGATCCGCAAGGCCCGCAAGGCCCGCGAGATCGCCACGCTGGACGGGGCAAAGTTCGTAGCCGAATCGCTGGCCGCCGAGCCGGTCGTCGTCAAGGCAAAGGCCGGTACCGGCGGTCGCCTGTTCGGTGCCGTGACTACCGCCGACATCGCCGCTGCCGTTAAGGCCGTGGGTGGCCCCGTGGTGGACAAACGCAAGATCGAAATCGCTCAGCCCATCAAGTCAACGGGTGAACACGAAGTGTCGATCCGTCTGCACCCCGAGGTGTCGGCCAAGATTGCCGTCAAGGTGATCGCCGCCTAGCTACCTTCTGTAAGACGCCCGGCTGAATTTAACTAGCCGGGCGTCTTGCATATACACCTTCGCCCGCCTCGTCATCCTGCGTGCAGTCGCAGAACCCAGAGTTGAGAGTCACCATTGGGCCTGGGTTCGGTGACAGCTTCGCTCGCAGAATGACGTGGGCTGATATGCGGAAGTGATTTTGACGCCAGGGCATGAAGCAGTCTGCGGCAGCGGTGAGGGCGAAGTTTTTCTCCACAGGGTGTGTGTTGAAAAGGAGCGGCAACCATAGGGGGATGAGAGGATTCCGCCAACAGTTCCGACGGTTACCCACAGGCAAATCCACTGGTAGTTCACAACTTCAAGAGGTTACCCACAAGGTTACCCACAGGCCGGGTTTGGAGGTTGGCGTGACGCCTGCCAAGGTTACATGTCAGTGGTTCGCGGTAGATATGGATTGCCGTCGGGCGTCATAAGGAAGGTAAACATGTCTATCGACCAGCTTGCAGACCCGTACACCGGTTCGTCTTACGATGAATCGGCTGGTGGCGGGTTTGACCGCACCCCGCCGCAGGATGTCGGCGCCGAGATGTCGGTACTCGGCGGCATGTTAATCAGCAAAGATGCCATTGCTGACGTTGTCGAGACCATCCGTGGCAACGATTTCTACCGTCCCGCGCACGAGGCCATCTATGACGCGATCCTCGACCTATATGGCCGAGGCGAGCCTGCCGACGGCATCACCGTGGTTGACGAGCTGCGCAGGCGCGGCTCCCTTGATCGCATCGGCGGCAGCGCCTATCTCGCCGATTTAATCGCGGGCGTGCCCACGGCGGCAAATGCCGGATATTACGCCCGCATCGTCCGTGAGCGCGCTCAGCTGCGACGACTGGTCGAGGCTGGCACGCGTATCGTGCAGATGGGCTACGCCCGCGAGGGCGGCGATGTGGCCGACATCGTCAACAACGCGCAGGCCGAGGTGTATGCGGCCACCCAGCAGCGGGCATCAGAGGATTACCTGCCGCTGGCCGAAATCCTGCCCGGCGCGCTAAACGAGGTTGAGGCGGCCGGGATGCGCGGCGCGGGCCTGACGGGTGTGCCCACTGGCTTCGCCGACCTAGACCGCCTAACCAACGGTCTCCACTCCGGCCAAATGGTCATCATCGCGGCGAGGCCGGCCATCGGAAAAGCGCTGGCTCTCGATACGCGGTTGCCAACGCCCACCGGCTGGATCACGATGGGCGAGGTAGCGGTGGGGGACGAATTGCTGGCCGCAGACGGCACCCTGACGCGCGTCGTTGCCGCAACCGAGGTGATGACCGAGCGCCCCTGTTACGAGGTCATATTCGATGATGGTTCCAAAATCATCGCCGATGCCGAGCATCTGTGGGAGACCAGCACCCGCGCCCAACGCAGGCTTCCTATGCTCAATGGACGTTTTCCCGCAGCAATCCGAACCACCGCAGAGCTGGCGTCAACCTTGCGGCTTGATACAGCCGATCACCGAGCGAACCACACCGTGCGCACGGCAGGCCCGCTGCAACTGCCTGACGCGACACTTCCGATTCACCCCTACACGCTTGGGGTTTGGCTTGGTGACGGCCACTCGGAGTCCGCACGGTTTACCTCGGCAGATCCAGAGATTGCAATCAGAATTGAGGCGACCGGAACTCCGGTGTCGGTTCGGTCGGCATATGCCGGAGCGGCCCAGCTCTACACGCTTCAGTTGTCGCATCCGGTCGCTGCGGCAGAGCAGGAGTGTGTGGTCTGCGGGGCTGCTTTCACTCCGCGAACGTCTCAGGTTAAAACATGCGGTCGCTCCTGTGGCGGGCGATCTCGTGGGATTGGTCCCAGGTCGATTGCTCGCTGCCCCGACTGTGGGGAGTTAAGTTCTGGGCATGGTCGGTGTGCGAAGTGTCATGCCGATCACGGAACGATGGGAGAACTTCTCAGGTCACTTGGCGTGCTGTGTAACAAGCACATCCCGGCGCAGTATCTCCGGGCGTCGCAAACGCAACGGAGGGCGTTGCTTGCGGGCCTGCTGGACACCGACGGCACAGTAAACCCGACTGGAAGCCCGCAGTTCACAACCACAAACCGGCGCCTAGCCCTGGGTGTGCGCGAATTGATCCATAGCCTGGGTCACCGCACAGGTTGGTCGGAAAAAGCAGTAAATGGGCGCTCGGTGGCATCCTCGACGGCCTATACGATTACCTTCACCACGGATGACGAGGTTTTCTGGCTGGGGAGAAAACAGCAGGCACACACAGAGCGTCGCCGCCCGGCCACTTCGCGGCTAAAACATCGTGCGGTGGTGGAGGTTCGGCCAATTCCCTCGGTTCCGGTGCGCTGCGTTCAAGTGGATAACGAGGAGCATCTATACCTGGCCGGTGAGTCGATGATCCCGACTCATAACTCGACGTTGGCCATTGATGTGGCGCGGGCGGCTTCGATCAAGCATGGGCAGACCTCAGTTGTGTTTTCCCTAGAGATGACGCGCAACGAGATCACCATGCGGTTGCTCTCCGCTGAGGCTTCCGTGCCGCTCAACAAGCTGCGCAACGGCAATATGGCGCAGGCAGACTGGAGCAAGATTGCCGCCGTTGAGGGGCGGCTGCACAAGGCGCCGATGTTCATTGATGACTCGCCAAACATGACGCTCACCGAGATTAGGGCCAAGGCACGACGGCTTAAGCAACGGCACGATCTCAAACTGATTGTGATCGACTACTTGCAGTTGATGACGTCGGGCAAGCGAGTGGAGAGTCGCCAACAGGAGGTATCGGAGTTCTCCCGCGCGCTGAAACTGCTCGCCAAGGAACTCGAAGTCCCGGTTATCGCGCTATCCCAGCTCAACCGTGGCCCCGAACAGCGTGGCGACAAGAAGCCACAAATGGCCGACCTACGCGAATCAGGTTCGCTCGAACAAGATGCGGACCTGGTGATCCTGCTGCACCGCGAGGATGCCTACGAGAAGGAGTCGCCCCGCGCGGGCGAGGCCGATTTCATCGTTGCCAAGCACCGCAACGGTCCCACCGACACCATCACGGTCGCCTTCCAAGGCCACTACTCCCGCTTCGTAGACATGCAGGCGTAATCATGGACAGCAACTCACTACCCCAACTCAGTGACGGATGCTTGACCGCCGAGTGTTGGAAGGTCCCATCCCGTCGATGGTTGAAGACGGGGTGATCGCGGTTCACCCCACTGAGCAAGGCAACCGGCGCTAGCATCAGCGCCCTCCGTAAGCGTCTTGCTGTGCTGATCGATGAGGGAGCAGTGATCGCGACGGCGCCCCCGCAGAGCAGACATTGCAGGTATCGGCGAGTCGTCGTGCCGGATAAGGAGTAGTGAGTTGTTCTTTCTTCCTCCGGTGACAGCTTGAATGACTACGACGCGAAGGGGGATGCGCGGATAATCCGCGCATCCCCCTTCGGGGAGCATGACTTCTACTCGTGGCTGATCGCCTCTAGGACGGGGAGGCGGGAGGCGCGGATGGCGGGCCAGACGGCGGCGAAGAGGCCGACGATGATGGCCAGGCCGACCATGCCGATCAGGGTGCCGATGGGGATGGATAGCGTATCTAGGCCCATCTGCGCCATGACGCGCGGCAGGGCGGCGGCCGTCGCGACGCCGATGCCGAGTCCGAGCAGGGTGCCGAACACCGCGGTGAGTACGGACTCAATCATTACGGTGCCAGATAGTTGGAGGCGGCCCAGGCCCACGGCCCGCAGCAGCCCAATCTCCTTGGTGCGTTCGATCACCGAAAGGGCAAGAGTGTTGACGATGCCGAGGATCGCGATGAACACGGACATGGCCAACAGCGCATAGAGGATGGTCAAGATCATATCCACTTGCCCCAGAAGTTGATCTTCTAGCCCCTGGGCGTCGAGTACGGTGACTACGAAGTATGGCGCGACGGCTGCGGTGGCTGCCGCGTGCAGGGCGTCCAGATCGGTGCCGGGCGTGGCGCGGATCAGCGCCCGATCAGAAATCTGATCCCACGGGTTGGTGATGGCGTTGATGGTCTCGGCGTGCACAATGTAGGGCGCGTTCCAGACCACCGTTTGCTCGAAAACTCCGGTGATGGTCAGGTGCCGCTGCCCGATGGGACCGGCCATCGTCACGGTGTCCCCAAGCGCGAGGCCAGTAGCCTCTGCTTCAAGGGCATTGACCAGCACCTCACCCGTGCCCAGATTCTCGGCAGCACTCGGCGCTCCCTCGGCCAAGGAAATTTGGCCCAGATCGCCAAAGAAGCCGGAGTCAAAGCCCAGGATGAAGACCTGCCGATCCGCGTCGAATGTCTCATGTTCAACGACAGCCATCGTCACGAGCGCCGGAACTACCCGTTCCACCCCTTCCAGCGCGGCGACGGCGTCCACCGCGCCCTGGGGCATGGGGCCGACAAACTGCGGGGAGTTTAGGGATAGGTCGGCCGTGAACTGTGTGCTAGCCCCGTCGGCCAGCGAGGTTGCGAACGATGCCGAGATCACCGAGACGAGCGCGACCAGCGCCGACCCGATCATCAACGCCCCGGCGGTGGCCGCGGTACGGCGCGGGTTGCGTATGACATTGCCACGAGCCAGGCGACCTAGCGGGCGAACGGCCCACACCAGCGGCGCAGCGAGCACTCGGATCACTCGCCCCGCGAGTACGGGCATCAGCAGCTGCGGGCCAAGGAACATTCCGGCCATTCCCGCAAACAACGCGGCGTCAGCGAAGTCCGCATTGGGTAGCACCACGGAGATCACCAGCCCGGTAATGCCGAGCGTAGTTATCACCCAGCCAATGATGCCCCGGCGCTTCAGCGGCTTGGCCGTTGCGCCCTCGGCACGCATGGCCTCCACCGGGGGCACCAGGGCCGCGCGGCGGGCAGGCACAGCCGCCGCCGCCAGCGAGACGATGGTGCCGACGGTCAGGGAGAGGATGACGGTGCCGACGGTGAACGGAATGTTCTCGGCCAGCCCCATGCCCATCGCCTCTAACCCCCACCGGATCAGGGCGGCAAACCCGAACCCGAGGCCGACCCCAATGGTCGAACCCAGCACGCCCAGGGCCGTGGCCTGGACCAACACGGCGGCAAACACCTGCCTGGGTGAAGAGCCGATGGCGCGCAACAGTGCATATTCGCGAGTGCGTTGCTGCACCGACATGGTGAAGGAGTTGGCGATGATGAACCCGCCGACAAGCAGCGCGATGCCCGCGAAGATCATCAAGAACATCGCGACCATATCGGTCATCTCGGAGATCGCCTCAACATTCAGATCGCGCAGGTACTGCCCCGTAATCACCTCGGCCGGGGGATACACCCCAACGAGTACCGGAGCGATTCGGGCGACCAATTCCTCCTCGCTGACACCCGGCTCGGCCAGAATCTCAAAGCTAAGGGTCTTGCCATCGGGAGCGAACGCTTGCTCGGCAAGCCCCTGATCGATAACCAGCAAGGTGGCCCCGGCCATTGGCCCATCAGGATCGAGTACGCCCGCGACGGTGACCGAAACGGTGCGCCCAGCCAGCAAGATGATCGTCTCATCCCCGACAACAAGCCCGGAAGCCTCCAGGGTTGCCTTCTCCAAGGCAACCTCGGAGGCGTCAAGCGGCATCCGCCCCTCGATCAAATCCCACTGGTCAACAAAAGAATCCGCGCCAAAAGCGAAAGATGGGGCCATCAGGGAGTGCACGGCCGTGCCATCGGCACCGATCAGCACCACCGGACCCTGCGTGAGCGCCGCCACGCCCGCCACGCCGTCTACGGTGGCGATGGTCTCGGCTAGATCCATGTTCATCCGGTTACGCGGCATACCGCCAGCCAGGAGGGTGGCACCCTCGTCGCCGATGGTCTCGGCGCCGCGTACATATGCGTCCCCTGAGTTGGACGCGCCAATAACCCCAGCAAACGTATCGTCAAGCATTGTGCGCAGTGACATGGTCACCGCGATAAACGCCACCCCAAGGGCGACCGCAATCAAGGCCATCAACGAGCGACCCAAGGAGGCGCGGATTCCGCGCAGGATTACTCGCCTCATCAGTTAACACCCACCGATCCGCTACCGATGGTTGAGCCTGCCGAAACCATCGGCTTGGCAGAGGTACGACGGGTCAGCGCGCCGAGGGTGTCTAACACCGACTGCGGAGTTGGTTCGCGCAGTTCGGAAACCAAACGTCCGTCGGCCAAGAACAGCACGCGCTGAGCGTAGGAGGCCGCAACCGGATCGTGGGTGACCATCACCACCGATTGCCCCAACGCCTGGACCGATTCCCGCAAGAAAGACAAAACCTCGGCCGCAGCAGTCGAATCGAGGTTGCCCGTTGGCTCATCGGCGAAGATCACCGCGGGCTTGGAAACCAGGGCGCGAGCGCAGGCCACGCGCTGCTGCTGACCGCCAGATAGCTCGGCCGGGCGGTGCGAGAGGCGACCTTCGAGGCCAACGGCGGCGATCACTCGATCCAGATGCACCTTATCTGCGGCCTGATGCGCGATATCTAAGGGAAGCGTGATGTTCTCCAACGCCGTCAACGTCGGCACCAGGTTAAACGCCTGGAATACGAAACCCAGCCGAGTGCGCCGCAATCGCGTGAGCTGTTTCTCCTTCATTCCGGAAATGGTCACCCCGTCAACCGTCACCACCCCGGCCGTAGCCTTGTCCAGTCCGGCCATGCAGTGCATCAGCGTGGACTTACCAGAGCCGGACGGCCCCATGATCGCGGTGAACTCACCGCGGCCAAAGTCAACGTCCACCTCAGCCAGGGCGTGAACGGCAGTGTCGCCATCGCCGTAGGTTTTGACCAACCCGCGGGCGGTAGCAATCGGAACAACAGACATGAAACAACTCTCTTCCAGACAGGCGGCAGCCACAAGCTACAGCGATGGGATAGGTGCCCGGCCAGATATGGCCCTCGGCGCACAGCGCAGTACCGCAAACACCAACGGAGCAGTCTTGTCAGGACGTGTAGAGCGCTACTCGTTGTCTGCGGATCTGGCGCTTTTGGCCCCATTTTCGAGCCGCAAACAGCATGTCATGCCTGGTCGCGGGCCTGCTATGGGGTATTCCCCTGAACCGACCCTGGTTTTCGGCGGACCACCCTTATAGCTTCCTAGAAGACAACCCGGCCCGTATTGCCACCGTCGTCGAGAAGCAAGCGGGCAAGCCAAAAGCGTCAACCACCGTGGTAGTCATGGCGGTTGACGCGTTTAAGCGAGAGAATCAGGCGTCAGTGGCCGTGGCCTTGGAGCAGTGTTCGGCGCGGAACTTCTCGCACTGCTCCTTACCCAAGGTGTACAGGCGGCCAAAGTTAACCGTCCACCCGGCGCCGAAGACGCGCGGGCCGATAATGTGTTCGGACTCGGGCGCCCACATGCGTTCCTTGACGCGCTCGACGGTGGGCATCCGCAGGTCGTAGGGCACCGGTCCGACGGTGCCATGCCAGTCACGTTCGCCTTCAGGCTTCTTCAGCTCCTTGACGACGGCAGCCACGGCCACCCCAGCAAGGGCGATCTGCACCAGGTTGCGAAGGGACAGTTTCACTTCAGCCATCTTGGCCTCCTTTGAGTCAGGAATGATCCGCCCCAAGTATCTCAGTCTCGGGCCTGTTCGGTGACCACGGGCGCTCAGAATGCACGCATCGGCGCTCCGCTGTCCGTTTTGGGCGCAAAACGTGGCGATTCGCGCCAGATTTCGCACCACTTCGCGCTTGGACACCCAAACTACTAGAGAGCCTGGTCGGACCAATGGCATGATCGCACCGTGGGAGTGTGTCGGCGGTGACGACAACCCCTCGCTAGTGCATCGCCAGAAGTAAACCAGGGGAGATTGGTTTGACCAGGCTCGACGACGGACACGTACGGATCAACGTACGTCCGGTCGATGCTGCCCTCGCCCGGATGCAGGCCATCACACCGGGACTGGCCCCCGGCGAACCGGGCACCGCCGACCCAGAGCTGGTGCAGCAGGCGCTCGACGCCCTGCCCAGCGACGACCGGCAGATGTTGTGGCTAAAACACGTCGAATCCGCAGATGACCACACGGTCGCGGCGGCCATGAGCATCTCTCTGGGCACGGTGCAGCGGCGGCTGCGCAAGGCCGAGCGGGCGATGTCACACAGTTTCGCAGGAGTTCACGCCCGCGTTGCCGCGTCGCTGGATGGTGCATGCGCCACGACGCGCGGCTCGCTAGGTGAGTACTCCCGGCATCGGGTTCACGCCAGTCGTCGCCGGGTGTTGGAGGCGCACCTGTTCGGGTGCGAAGAATGTATGCGAGCCTTCATCGACATTCGAGAATCCGCCTGGTCCTTGCGTGATGCCGCCCCATTGCTACTCGCTGGCTTGACTGGGCTGGCGGCCGTGGGCGGAACCGTGGCAAGTGGCGCTGCCGTGACGACGAGCGGTGGGACTCCCTGGAGCGCCTTCTGCGGCCAGGCGGTGGACGCGGTTCGTGAGGCGGTTTTCTCCGTCGGTCGTGGCGCGCTGATTGGCGGCGGGGCTACTGCGGGCGTTGTGACGGCGGCGGCAGTGACGGCGGCTGTCGCCTTCAGCGGCGGTAGCGGAGATGTGGCCTACGTAGCCGGTGGTATCTACGAGGAGCCACCCGCTGTTGTGATTGAAACTCCGGTGCCGGAGGAACCGACGCCCAGCCCCGAGCCGACCCCGATTCCCGAACCGTCGATGCCGCCCGTCGTGGCGGAACCCACGCCTACCCCGACGCCAACGCCTAGCCCTACCCACCAAGTTCCAGTGAGGCCACGTCCGCAGCCGACGATGCCTGCTGAACCTGCTGTCCCGGAACCCGCGCCGGAGATTGCCTACACCCCGGAGCCAACTCCCGCCCCCGAGGCCGCCCCAGAACCAACATCCACTCCGGAGCCGACACCTATTCCGTCGCCGACCCCCGAGTCAGCACCCACCTCGACCCCCGAGCCGGAGGCTACCAGCAGCCCAACGCCTACGGTCACTCCGCCGCCCAGTCCCAGCCCCACGTCAACCCCGACGCCCGAGCCATCTGTGCCACCTGTCGTGGTGGAACCCACAGTTACGCCCACGCCTGAGCCAACTCCCTCTGCGGAGCCGACGCTCACGCCGCCGCCGGTTACAGGCGTCGTGACGCTCATCCTGCCCTCGGTGAACGCGCTATCCTCGGACTACTTTGCGGTGGTGCTACCCGGGTATTTCGGCGATGCAAGCCTATCGCCAGCCGAGGTGGGCGCCGTCTCCCAGAATTACATGGCGCTCCCCCAATACGTAACCGACGCCGGTCACCTGCTGTACTACCGGTTCGTCGACTCCATCTATTTACCCGTTCCCCTCGCCAATATGCTTTCGAGCAGCACCACTAGGCCGTACCCAGGGGGCATCTTGCTGCTTCGCAACACCACTGGCACTAGCCAAGCAGTTCAGTTGGTACTTACCTCGATGGTTTCCGTCGAGGTGGTAGCCACCCTGATCCCCGTCAGTTTCCCGGCGGTTAGCCATATGCCGCCGTCGCCTCCCGATAGCTAACGGTTCTACTCTCTGACCCCGACTCCTGTTTTGGAGTTCAACAGGATCATTGTGACCGGT
>WQZL01000062.1 GCA_009780755.1 Promicromonosporaceae bacterium
GGCGCCGCTGTTAGCGCCACCGATGCACCAGCAACTGCCGTAGCAGGCGCAGCCGAACCCGAACCACCAGTTGCCTGGTTAACCGTGACCGAATTAACCAGCAGGTTCAAATGACCAACACCGCCAACACCGCGCACCCGCACTGGCGCATGCCGATCCGTGGTGGTGCCATCACCCAACTGCCCGACCTCATTCCAGCCCCAGGTGTACAAGAAGCCATCAGAACGCAACGCCATAGAATGCTCGTAACCTGCGGAGATCGCAGTCACACCGGTCAACACCCGCACCGGAGTATGCCGCTCAGTTGTGGTGCCATCACCCAACTGCCCAAGCCAGTTATCTCCCCAGGCATACAAGGAGCCATCAGAACGCAGGGCCATCGAATGATGTCCGCCTGCGGAAATAGCGGAAACCCCGGTCAACACCCGCACCGGAGACAAACTGCGGATGGTGGTGCCATCACCCAACCGCCCATTCTCGTTGTTTCCCCAGGTGTACAGGGAACCATCAGATCGCAGCGCCATCGAATGCCAGTAGCCTGCGGAAATCGCGGTCACACCGGTCAACACTCGAACTGGAGTACGCCTCGTAGTGGTGGTGCCATCACCCAACTGCCCAGCCCAGTTGCCTCCCCAGGTGTACAGGGAACCATCAGATCGCAGCGCCATCGAATGCCCATCTCCTGCGGAAATCGCCGTCACACCGGTCAACACCCGAACCGGAGTACGCCTCATAGTGGCGGTGCCATCACCCACCTCACCGAATTCGTTGTCACCCCAGACGTACAGGGAACCGTCAGATCGCAGCGCCATCGAATGCAAGTAGCCTGCGGAAATCGCCGTCACACCGGTCAACACCCGAACCGGAACCAACCGGTCAATGGTGGTGCCATCACCCCACTGCCCATCATAATTGTCACCCCAGGTGTACAGGGAGCCATCAGAGCGCAACGCCATCGAATGCGCGACACCAGCGGAAATCGCGGCACCGCCCTGAGCAGAGGAAGCTAACACCGGCGCGGCGACCGCCGGAGCCAGCGGAAGAGCTAAAACGACAGTTAGGACGGCGGCAACGCCGACAACACGAGAACGGATTTGTGGACGTCCAACAGAGCGTCTGTGAATAAACATAGGGATAATCAGCTCACATTTTCTCCACCCCGGTCAAATCGAAACTACCGAAAAGCGACATTTGACCGATAGCCGGATGGCGAAATGGCGCAAAGTGATATTCGAGAGTGGCTTCGACAGGTTCAACCACCGGCAAGGGCAGCTCAATCAGCCGTTTCTGAGGAGAGGCCGATGATGGGGTGGGCACGGGAGCGACCGAGGGGGTCTTTGGTGATGACGTAGGAGGCGTCTACGTGGGGTTCCAGGGCTGAGACCTTGTCGTTCGGGGCGCCGACCACGAGTTGGAAGCCTAGCCCGCGCCAGGCGCCGATGGCCCGGCCCGAGAATTGCGCATCGGCCTTGATTAGCGCCTCATCTAAGAACACCGGGGCGTACCTGGGATGCTCGGCTCCGGCGTCGCCCAATTGGTAGCGCAGGGCCGCGCCGACGATGAACGCCACCAGCTCCTGACTCTCCCCGCCGGACTTCTCGCCGATGTGGTCATACAGCGCGACATGCTTTCCAGCCAGGTCTAGCTTCTCGGCCGAGAGCCGTACATAGCGGCGCACGTCAATCAGGTCGGCCCGCTCCGGGTTGCCAGGGCGCAGGCGATCTACCAGGCGAGCCATGCGCGCATAGCGGCGCTGACGCTCCTCATCCGTGGTCTCGGCGTTATCTGCCAGCATCGCCTTTAGGTCGCGGAGTTCCTTGCGGAAGCGTTGCACAATGACGCTTTGCACCGGGCGGGCGTCGATGCGCAGGCGGTGGGCATCGTCGGCGAAGGGCAGGGCGTTAAGGATTTGGTTTACCGGATCAATCCGCTCATTGATCTCTCTGAGGCTGCGGGAAATCGTGTGTTCCAGGTCGGTGAGGTCGGCGCCGCTCATCCGCAGCAGCGCGCGCCGCCATTCCCCTTCCAGTTCGTGCAGCCGCTCGGTTTCCAAGGTGGTCAAGATGCGCTCGAAGTCACCATAGGAGGCATCCGGGTCGGTGCCCAGGTTTGGGTCGGCCCAGCGGCTAACGAATTGTTCAAATGCCGCTCGCAACGCGGTCGTGCCGGTCTCGATGGCGGTGGTGGCCATCTCATGGTCGTGACGCAGGCGTTCGGTGGCGCGAGCCACCACGGAGTCGAAGGCAGCCAAAGCGTCGGTGGGGGAAGTTTGGACTAGGTTCTGCGACTCCGCTTCGCTCCGCGCAGAATGACGTGGGGAGAAAGCCTCGCCCGCCGCGGAATGACGGGGGGCGTCGGTTAGCACCTCGTTTAAGTATTCGCGCTGCTCGTCTGCGACCACTAAGCCGTCAAGCTCGGCGGCGTCAAGCACACGTTGGGCGGCGTCAACCTCGCCGGAAACCTGCTCCCACCTAGTGTTTAAGCCCTCGGCCTCGACCTTGGCGCGGACCCGTCGTTCCTGTAGGTCACCTACCTGTGCGTCCAGCTCATCGGCGCGGGCGGCCAATTCATCCAGGTTTGGGTTATCGGCCTTTGCCTGCTCGATGGTCTGCTGCCAGCGCTCGATGGCCTCCTGGGCGGCCTTAACGTCGATTGCTTCCCAGCTGAGTTCCGTGATCTGACGGCTGGCGGTGATCTCCTCGGCGAAGGCGTCGGCCTTAAGCTCGGCGCCCCGATACGCATCGGCCGCTCGCCGTAGCGCCTCCTTTGCCTCCCCGATCTGCCGGTCGAGTTCGGCCAGGCGGCGGGTGTTGGTGAAACCCAGCACGTTGGTTCGGCCGTGGCCGCCATGTGCGCCTCGTGCCCCCTCGGAGACTTGGCCCGAGCGAGTCAGCGCCTTGCGATGCATCGACAGCTCACCGGGAGTATCCACGCAGACGAAGGCGAACCTGTCGGCTAGGTGTTCACGCAGCCAGCCCTCAAAGGGGCCACCGGCAAAGTCCAGCCGCCCCGGCAGGGTTCCCGCATCTAGCGCCGAAGTGCTCTTTAGGCCGGTGGGCACGCCCTCGAAACGAAGGCGTACCTCGGAAGGCACGGCATCGATGGCGGCACGGAAGCGGGTCAGGTGAGCCGAGTCGATCAGCACGGTGGTTGCCAAACCGCCAAGCGCCAGGTTAAACGCCTCTCGCCACTGCTCATGCGAGGTCGAGACCTCGATCAGTTCGGCGACGAATGGCAGGTCTTCGGCTCGCAGCCCAGCCGCCTGGGCTAAAGCCACACGGGCGCGGTGCAACGAATCGGACACGTTGCCCCGGCGGCGAGCCAGGGAATCGCGTTCCTCGGTCAAACGGCGCAGATCACGTTCGGCGAGGCGCCGAGCGTCACGGGCCTGGAACACGGCCTCCGTGGCGGCACGTTTGGCACCGGCATCGCCCAGGCGCGCCTGGGCGGCAGCCACGCAGCGCTCAAAATCTTTACGGCTCACCACCTCGACACCCAGGGTATCTAGGGCGGTGGCCAGCCGAGCGCGGCGGGCCTCCGTCTCGCTCAGGTGAGCGCGGGCCAGGCCCAGCTCCCGTTCGGCCTGCTGCACAACATCGCCGCCCGAGGCCCACAACGTCTGCCGTACGCCGTCGAGTTCGGATTTGGCCGCGGCCACGGAGGTGTCAAGTTCCCGCAGCAGATCGGCGGCTATGCGTGACCGGCGCCGCACCTCATCCTCGACCGCGCGCAACAGTTCCGAGCGTCGCTCGGCTCGCCACAGGCCCACCGCCGAAGTGTCATCATCTACGCCGCCGACGCCTTCAATCACCGCTAGGCGCGTTCTGGCCGCGTCTATGGCCTCGCGGTGGCCGCGAATATGACTCAGGGTGCGAACCTGCTCGCGGGCGGTAAGCATTTGCTCGCGGGTGCTGGCCAACTCGTCGAAGTGCTCGACAACCTCACCGGCCTTAGCAAACGTTTCGGGATCCTCTAGCACCATCGACTTGTACAGCTGATCGACGGTGGTGATCTGCTGTCCGGCCTGGATGCGGGCCAGCAGCGCGACGGCCTTCTCCCCACCACCAGCCGCGCCGATGCCGAGCGTGGAGTAGACGCGGGCCGCGAACTCCTTATCGGTGTCAAAGCAGTGCAGGCCGAGGGCGCTCAACGAGGCGCGAGCGAAGCGAAGCCCTGCCGAGCCATCCAGGGTGGCCAGATCAAAGGGGCCATCAAAGGTGGCCCGCACCGGAATCAGGCCGTCCATACCGGTGGCTCCGGCAGGCACGTACCAGGCGCGCAGCGCGGTCAACTCCGCGCCCGACTGGTCGGCCCAGGTCATGGCGACGGCCGTCCAGGTGTCACGGCCCTCCCCGCGCAGCACGGTTTCCCTGGTGCCGTCCGCGGTGCGGCTCTCGTCAAGCTTGCCGCGCGCGTAGGAGATCACGTTGCGTTGATCCTTGCCCCGCGGCCGCCCAACAACGCCGCCATTCGACGCCCCGTTGAACGGCGTGGTGTGTGGCATCAGCAAGGCGATGTAGGCATCCATCAGCGTGGATTTTCCAGAGCCAGACCCACCGGCCAGCAGCGTCGCCGTTGAGGCTAGGCGCAGGCGGTGCGGGCCACCGTAGCCACCCCAGTTCACCACTTGTAGGTCGCGGGCAATCCATTGCTGCCCCGTAGAGGCGGCGGGGATCAGCCCGAAGAGCGTATCGACCATGCTCATGAGGAAACCTCCGAATCCACGTCATCCTGCGCGGAGCGAAGCGGAGTCGCAGGACCCAGTGTCGCGCCCTCATCTCTCGACTCTGCGGCTTCGTGCAGAATGGCGTGATTGGTGTTGGCGTTCGGATTCCTGAGCCAGTCGGCCAGCTCAGTTAGGCGATCAACGGAGAGCACCACCTCCACCAGCGGTGTGATGCGATATCGGCCCTGGGCCTCCTCGTCGAGAAACCCCTCCTTGACCAGACGCGACACTGCCGCCCAGATTTCCCGCTGCCGGGCGGCCACGTTGGTCTCGTCCGGGCTGAGATAACTAAGCGCCTGGCCGGCAAGTTCCTCGGCATCCACCCGAGCCGCCACCTCTCCTGCGCCCTGCTCCCGTTGATGCAGGGTGCGCAGGTGAACCAGCAGCACCGTCTCAATACGGTTGAACGGCTGGTCGCGCAGCAGAATCGGAATCTCGATCTCGCCGGTACGCACCTGCCGCTTGTAGGCGATGCCGCGCTCCCGATCCACCACCAAGGTGACGAACAGATCGTGCAGGCGCGACTCAATGACGGACTGGTGGGCGAGCAGCGCATTCCACCGCTCACGGTTGCTTATGGCAAGGAAGGGACGACGCAGCAGATCAACGAGTACCACGCGGGCCGCCGGGTCGAGCGTGCCGGTATCCCCCGCGAATAGCTCGGTGGGGTCGGCCTCCATCGGGGTGGGTTCGATGAATCCGGTATCGCCGGTAGGCGTGGTTTCGGCAGGCTCAACCACCGGGTCGGGCATGGCAACGTCGGTCACTTCATCAAGGCCAACATCTTCCCAGTCCTGATCCATCACTCTTCTGCCTCCTTGGCGTCGCTGGAACGATTGTTTACGGCAACCGCCGTGGGGGCGAAGGCCAACCTGCGGCGGGTGCCATCGGGGCGCACGGCTTCTACCTCGACGTATTCTCCGTCCAGGTCGATCAGCCCCACGCGGGCGACCATCTCTAGCAGGCCAACCAGGTCTACCGGGCGGCGAGCGCCTTCCGGGGCGCGGGCGAAGATCTCGGCCAGCGATACCACCTCGGCCGCCTCCTCCCCGTCGAACAGCGTTGGGTCACCTAAGCGGGCAGCCGCGAGCAGGGAGCCGAGCGCCGCATAGTTTGGCCCACCCCAGGCGGTGGCGTGTTCCAGATCAATGTCGCCCTCGTCCTCTGCTGGCCACTCGTCGAGCGGTTCGGGGCCGCGCGGAGGCGCCAGATCGGCCAGCGTCGTCCGAATCCGGCCCACATCCGCGCGCGGCAGGCGACGCAGCGGGTCAACGTTTTGCCCTCGCCGGGTGGTGGGCACCCACTCGCCAAGCCCGGCGATCACCTCTCGCAGCAGCTCATCTACCTGTCGGTCGCGCAGCGGGTCGTGGTTGCGCACCTGAGTGGTGATGACGCGGCTCGCCTGCCGCTGGGCGGTGAGTACATCGTCAAGGCCACGCTCGATGGTGGCGGTCACTCCGCGCAGAGCGGTGGCCTCCCGGACGGGCAGCTGCCGGGCGAAGGGGTGTCGTAGCACGGTATCGATGCTGGCGGCAAGATCATCGAGCCGGGCGGCGTCGCCGATCAACCCGAGCGCACCAGCAAACGCCCGCCCTTCGGCGGTGGCGGACATCAGGTGTTCGGCCTGGTCTAAGTATTCGCGCAGCACCTCACCGGCGGGCCGTTCATCGCGACGAAGGGAGGTGACGGTTTCGCGCTGGATGGCCTTAATGCTCTCGGCTACGCGGGTGAAATCGGCGGGCAGTTCCCGCATGAGAGCAAGTACGTTCTCGGCCTCTTCGAGCAGTTGCTCCTCGGAGACCTCGGGGACGGCGCCCTCCTTATCTAGCCGCTTTAGCTCCTTGCGCCGTTCATCGATTTCACGTTGCAGACGGGCCGTGCGGGTGGCGACATCCGGGTCGGCGTCCTGGCTGAGCCGTTCTACGGCGTCGAGCAGGGTTCGCACCCTAGAACGGGAGACCCTGGCCCGTGCCCCGCCTGCCCGCCCGGCGATTTCTAGGGCACCGACGGCATGGGCGGAGAGGCGGTAGACCTCAACACCGCCCTCCCCGGATGCGGGGCTGTCGCCTCCACCACGCAGCGCGAATGCTGCCGGGCTGCCCGGTTCATCTTCAACCAGTGTGATGAGCCAGCCGGCATTCACCCAGTCGCGACACAGCTCACGGGCGCGCTTGTCCGCAGGCAGGTCTTCATGCCCGGCGGCGCGCAGCTGATCGAGGGCGTCTTGAATCTCGGTGTGTGCATCGGCCACTTGCACGCGGGGACGGTCGGCACGGAACACGTAATTGAGCAGGGCCACCACCAGCGGCGCGTCCCGCTTATGGAGCAGGGAGAGCGTCGGGCTGCGGAACGCCTGGCGGGCGCCCAGGTAGGCACCCTCGATCCGTCCGATCAGGGTCGCCGAGGCACCGGACGTCAAAGAAGTCGCGGCGCTCATGGGTGGCAATGCTAGTTGGTCTCACACTGCCGCAGCACCAGCTTGCCACGACAAGCTCCCCACCGATCACTACGCAACGCAAGTTCAGTAGAGCCTCCACAGTTTTCGGCTTTACCGCACCTGATTCCGGTCATGGACCCAGCGCAGTGATTGGGATGACGTGAACACCGTCGGCGCGTCGCCCTGCGTGCCCGAAACTGGTGATGACACCCAGTGCCTCGGGGGCGGGGTGGTGTCTGGGGTCAATATTGCTTGCAAACTTCAGTAGCGAAGCCGCAGCAGCATCAATATCGCGGGGATTCATCTTGATCTCAAAGGCGGCCCAGCGGCCTCCACGAAGGCTAACGATGGCGTCAATCTCGTTACCGTTTCCATCACGCCACGAGTCAACCCGCGCCCGCAGCGGCTGAGCATAAACCCGAAGGTCACGGATTGCCAACGCCTCAAAGTGGAAACCTGCCGCTTGCGGATCGTTTCTTAACTCAACGGTTCCTATCCCAAGCGCAGCAGGCCCCAGCGAGGGGTCAACGAAATACCGCACCTCGGCAGCCCCTCTACCTGCACAATGGTTCGGGCAACCTGCATGGCCGTGGCTGTTTTGCCGCATGCCTTGGGGCCTTCAATGAGCACTGCTCCCATCGCCCGCAGGCGTGCTGCAAGCTCCCCATCAGCGACACGGTCACGGTAAGTCATCCAGCCAGCGAAACGACTGCCCGAGCTGAAGTCGAACGATTGCCTAAGTTGAAATCGAATGATTGCCTAACTAGATGACGATGTTTACCAGGTTGGGGGCGCGGACTATCACCTTGCGCACGGGTGCGCCGTCTAGCGCCTTGACGATGGTTGGATCGGCCAGCGCCGCGGCCTCTAGGTCGGCAGCGTCGATGGATGGCGGCACCTCTAGGCGGCTGCGCACCTTGCCCTTGACCTGCACCACACAGGTTACGGTCTCTTCAACTAGGTATTGCTCGTCGGCCATTGGGAACGGCTCATAGGCCAACGACTCGATGTGGCCAAGCCGCTCCCACAACTCCTCGGCCAAGTGCGGGGCCAGCGGCGCGGTCATCAGTACCAGTGGCTCGATGGCGGCGCGAGGTACCGCGTCCAGGCCGGTCAGGTGGTTGTTTAACGTGATGAGCTTGGCAATGGCCGTGTTGGGGCGCATTCCGGCCATTTCGGCGGTGACATCGGCGATGGCGCGGTGCACGGCCTTCAAGGTCTCGTTCGACGGGGCATCGTCGGTGACGGTGACCTCGCCGGTTTCCTCGTCAATGACGTTTCGCCACAGGCGTTGCAGGAATCGCTGCGAGCCAACCACATCGCGGGTGTTCCACGGGCGGGACAGGTCGAGCGGCCCCATCGACATCTCGTAGACGCGGAAGGTATCGGCGCCGTATGCCTCATACATTTCATCGGGAGTTACCACGTTCTTCAGCGACTTGCCCATCTTCCCGTATTCGCGGGTAACGGGCTGGCCCTGCCAGGTGTAGCCGGTCTGCTCGTCACCGGTCACCTCGGCGGCGGGCACCGGGAATCCGGCGACGTCACGGTAGGCGTAAGCCTGGATGTAGCCCTGGTTGAACAGCTTGCCGAATGGTTCGATGGCGCTGACCAATCCGAGGTCGTACATGACCTTGTGCCAGAACCGGGCATACAGCAGGTGCAGCACGGCATGCTCGACACCGCCCACGTACAGGTCTACGCCGCCCGCCGGGCTGGAGGTGGTGTTGTGGTTTGGCCCCATCCAGTAACGTTCAATGGCCGGGTCGATGATGACTTCGTCGGCGGTAGTTGCGGCAGGCGGGGCCACCGGAGCTTTCAGGTATTGCAGGTAGTACCAGCAGGAACCGGCCCAGTTGGGCATGGTGTTCGTGTCGCGACGGTACCGCTTTGGGCCATCCCCGAGGTCGAGCGTGACGTTCACCCAATCCTCGTTGCGGCCCAGCGGCGCCTCCGGCATGGAGTCAACATCCTCGGGGTCGAAGGTGCGCGGCGCGTAATCGGGCACGTCAGGCAGATCGATGGGCAGCATCGAGGCCGGCAGCACGACGGGTCGGTCGGTCTCATCCCAGACGATGGGGAAAGGCTCACCCCAGTAGCGCTGACGGCTGAACAGCCAATCGCGCAAGCGGTAGGTGACAGAACCGGTGCCGATGCGGCGAGCCTCTAGCCAGTCAATGGTTTTGGCCTTTGCCGCCGCCACGTCTAGGCCGTTGAGGTTGAGGCCATCTGCGGTGGTTGAGCCGGTCAAAACCACCTCAGGTGAGTTGATGATCTCCCCATCCCCCGTCCAGGCGGCGTCAAGGTCTTCGGGCAGGCTACCAGCGGGCGCGACGGTGTACACGATGGGCAGGTTGTAGGCGCGGGCAAACTCATAGTCGCGCTGGTCACCGCCGGGCACGGCCATGATGGCGCCGGTGCCATAACCCATCAGCACGTAGTCGGCGGTGAACACCGGGATCGGCTCGCCCGTGGCCGGGTTGATGGCCAGGTGACCGGTGAACACACCGCTCTTGGATGTGTCGGCCTGCCGCTCGACAGCCGTCTTGGCGGCGGCCATCCGCCGGTAGCCAGCCACGGCCTCGGTCGGGGTTTCGTGTCCCCCCCGCCAGGCGGAACGGGTTTCAAGGGGCCATTCGGTGGGCACGGAATCGAGCAGGGGGTGTTCGGGGGCCACCACCATGAAGGTCGCGCCAAACAGCGTGTCGGGTCGGGTGGTGAATACCTCTATTGACCCGCCGCCGGTCACGGCAAATCGCACCTGTGCACCGGTGGAACGCCCGATCCAGTTGCGTTGCAGCGCCTTGACGTTCTCCGGCCAGTCGATCAGGTCGAGGTCATCGATTAGGCGGTCGGAGTAGGCGGTGATTCGCATCTTCCACTGCCTAAGCGGCTTGGTGAACACGGGGAAGTTGCCGCGCTCGGAGCGTCCGTCGGCGGTGACCTCCTCGTTTGCCAGCACGGTGCCCAGGCCAGGGCACCAGTTCACCGGGGAGGAATCGACGTAGGCGAGGCGCTGCGCGTCGATCACGTCGCGCTGCTGCTCGGAAGTTAGCGCGGACCACGCCGTGCCATAGGGGTGGCCGGGCACGGAGCGCAGACCCTCGTCGAGTTCGCGTTGCAATTCGCTGATAGGACGGGCGGCGCCGACGCCGCCGTCGGGGCGCACGGCCTGGGGGTCATACCAGGAGTTGAAGATTTGCCGGAAAATCCACTGCGTCCACCGCACGTAGTCTGAGTCGATGGTGGCGAATGAGCGGGCCGGGTCGTGGGCCAGGCCGATGCGCCGCAGCTGCCGCTTGTACACCTCGATGTTGGCTAGGGTAACGACGCGGGGATGCTCGCCGGTTTGCACGGCGTATTGCTCGGCGGGCAGACCGAAGGCGTCAAAGCCCATTGCGTGTAGCACGTTGTCGCCGCACATGCGCCGGAATCGGCCCACCACGTCGGTGGCGATGTAGCCGAGCGGATGCCCAACATGCAGGCCCGCCCCGGAGGGATACGGGAACATGTCCATGATGAAGTAGGGCGAACCCACCTCGCCCTTATCGCCGGGCGAGCGAGCCGCGAAGGTGCCACCCTCCTCCCAGCGGTCTTGCCACTTAAGCTCAATCTCGCGGGCGAGCGCGGGCGTGTACCGGTTGGCGGGATCGCGGTCGGACATGTTCATGAGAGGCAATGCTAGTGGGGTCTACAGTTGCGCGGTGACTTGGCAGACTCGCAGCAGCAAGGTGGCGTATCAGAATCGGTGGATTCGGGTACGGGAGGATCAGGTGGTGAGGCCGGATGGTTCCGATGGACTGTACGGCGTGGTTGAGGTTGGCCCGTCGGTGTTTGTCGTTGCCCTGGATGATGATGATCGCGTGTTGCTGGTAGATGTAGATCGGTACACGGTGGGCCGTTCCCTGGAGGTGGTGGCTGGCGGCAGCGATGGCGAGGATTTGCTTGCCGCCGCTCAGCGCGAGCTGCTAGAGGAGGCCGGGCTGGTGGCCGAGCGGTGGGAGCAGGCGGGTTCGATGTTCGCCCTAAACGGCGTCTGCGTCGCCCCGGAGACGGTGTTTATCGCGCGCAAGCTTTCCTCGAACGTCGATGCCTCCATCTTGAATGCCACCCAGAACGCAGACGGCATCACTGGGGCGCGGTGGGTGCCCTTCGGTGAGACGCTGGTCATGATCGCCCGCAGGGAGATCACCGATGGTGAAACCATCGCCTCCCTGGCCATAGCAGGCATCCACCTGGGCAGATTCCGCTAAGCCTGTCGCTCGGTGGGGTTAGGGGCTGGGGAGCAGGATGCGGAGGGTGAACCAGTTGTCTTCGGTGCTGACCGTCATGGAACCGCCGTACTTTTCGGCGGTGAAGCGGATGGATTTAAGACCGTAGCCATGCAGCCGCTTGTCGGCTTTGCGGGAGACGATTTCCCCCTCCTGGCGCCGCAGCTCTCCGGCAAAGTAGTTCTCGAACGTCGCCATCACCAGGCGATCCCGGGCGTAGACGGCCGCCTTGACCAGCCGCCGGTCCGGCTGAGGCACCTCCAGCACCGCCTCTAGCGCATTGTCGAGCGCGTTGCCGAAGATGGCCGTTAAGTCCATCGTCGAAAGGAAACTTAGGGCCGCCCCATCCACCACGTAGGTGAACTCGACACCGCGCTCGGCAAACTCCTTGCCCCAGTTGGTCAGCAACACATCGAGTACCCCATTGCCGGTATCCGCCTGCGCGGTGTACTCGGCGATGCTCGCCTCCAGATCATCAAGGTGGGCCGAGCGACGATCTGCGTCCGCCTCGGCACGAATAGCCTCAATGTGGTGTTTCAGATCGTGATGCAACCGGTTGGCGTGTTCGACGGCGCGCTCGGTGGCTAGGAACTGCTCGTGTTGCTGATGCAGCAGCTCGTTGATTTGTCCGGCCTCGTCGGCGGCCATCTGCCGCAGGCGTTGGGCCTGCTGTGCGTAGAGCGCGCCGAAGCCACACAGGCACACGAGGGTGCGGATGTAGAAAACCTCAACGCCGAATCGACCGCTAAAGGGGGTGTTGGCGAACGTGAACGAAAGGTTTGCCATGAGGA
>WQZL01000063.1 GCA_009780755.1 Promicromonosporaceae bacterium
AGGTTGCCCTCGAACCAGCCGACGTAGACGATCTGGTTCAGCGCGCTGCCGCCAACATTGAGGGGGCGACCATCCCAGTTGCCGCCGCCTGAACCGGAGGTCAATTCATCGCCCTCCTCGGGCATCCGGAAACCGGCCAACCGCAGGGACAGGATGTACTCGCCGTCAACCGCGATCGGCAGGCCAGAACCGTCCCCCCGCGCCTCCGTGACAAACTCTGCCCACCAGCCCAGTCCGGCAGCGTCGCCCTCGTCAAAGGCGATAACGATGCGGTCAAGGCCGTCGTGGATGCCCCAGCGCACGTTTGTTAGCGTGCGGTCGAAGCCGCCAGTCATTGGCTGCACACAGATGTCGTTACTTTCGGTGGGAAGCGTCTGACCGTTAGGCCGAGATACGCAGGCGGTGTTGCCGACGGCTGGTTGCGGAGTGGAGTCGGCGGCGCCGTTGTCTGTCTCGGCAGGAGGTGTTAGCTCTGGGGTTGTCGTGGGGTCAGGGCTGGGCTGGGCCTCAGGTTCGTCGAGTTCGTCGGGGTTAGCGGGACTGCCAGTAGCCGGGTCATCGTCGCAGTCCAGTCCCGCCTCGTCGTCCGGGCCGCAGGCCGGCGCGGAAACGAGGTCGTCAGGAGTCGGTTCGGGGGGCGCGGTTGTCGGGGTTTCCGTCACGACCGGAGGCTCGGCGTCGCCGGACTCAGACGAACAGCCAGCGGCGAACAGCAATGCGACCGCAGCGGCGGCGCCGATGGCGCAAGAAAAAAAGCGACGAGACACGAGTAACTCCATTTCGGTAGTTTGGTAACGCTAGAACAAGCTATCTGCGACTAATGGGCGATATCGACCATCACGCGAGGCGGGCCGTCCAGGGCGGTGATGGTGACCAGCGGCTGAGTGGGGCCATCAATGCCGATGAACACCGTGATGTACCCCTCAAACCAGAAGCGGTAGATCACCGAGTTCAATGCGGTGCCGCCAAAGCCGATGGCTGCCCCATCGTAGGCGATGGCGTCTGACTCTTCGGGGAACGCCATGCCAGCTAGCCGCAGCTCGAGAATATGCTGACCGGGTACATCCACGGGCAGGCCGGAGCCATCATCGTGGGCCGCGTCAACAAAGCGGGCGAACCAGCCAGGATTGGCACCGCCTGCCAGGTCGAAAACGACGCGGTCGAAGCCGTCGTGGGCGCCGACGCGAATATCGGTGATGACGCGGATGTTGGCGCCCTCCGGCTGGTGGTATAGGGCACGGGAACCCGGTGCGATGATGGTTTCGACGCCGCGGACCCAGGTGTCGCCAGCTGCCGCGGCTGCGGCAGCCTCCGCGGCCTCTCGTTCCAGTTGCGCTTGGTGCGCCGCCTCGATCTCGGCTGCTAACTCCGCCTGGGCACGGGCTTCGGCCGCCAGGTCGATTTCCGCGGGAGTCCCGAAATAGATGCCGCTGCCTTGGCCTGGAGCGGGATCAGGGGTGGTGACCTCGACGGTGGGGGAAGGGTAGGGCAGCGTGACATCCTCGTTTTGGCCACATCCGGCGGCCAGCAGGGCTAGGACGAGGACGCCGCCAAGCACCCAGGAGCGGTGGCAGGCGTTTCGGGTGTGCATTCGATTCCTCTCCTTTGCCGTCGGAACGAGTTAGGCCATCACCCCATACGTCGCTTACCGAAACGAAGATGCAACAGGAAAAGTTTCACAACGAGCCGAACCCAACGCGGCGGGTCTCTTCTGGTCCCACCTCTACGTAGCCAATCGTGGCCGTGGGCACCAGGAAACGCTGCCCCTTAACGTCGGAGAGTTCCAGCAGCCCGCCCTTCTCAAGCGCACCTTTGAGCGCCGCCGCGATTTCATCGGCGGCAAGGGTGGTCTCGAAGGCTAGCTCTCGCGGCTGATTTTGGATGCCGATGGTAACTTCCATGTTTGCTCCTTGATAGATGGACGCGCAGCAGCGCGGTGCCTCCACCGATCCTATCCAGAAAGGGTGTTGCATTAGGGCAGGCACGAACGACATAGAGGTGAAGACGGCTGTCAACCGGAGGGGAGGTGACTGTGTCGGCCGACGCCAGCTCGGAATTCGCCGACGCTTTCACAGCGCACTACCCAGGTGTGCTTGCCTTCGCCACCCGGCGCGTGGGTGAGAGCGACGGCGAGGATGTCGCCGCCGAGGTGTTCGCCCGTGCCTGGAACGCCTGGCACAAGGCGCCCAGGCAGGCGATCCGTCCCTGGTTATTTGGCATAGCTCACAACCTTGTGGTGGACACCTACCGAGCCAAAGAGCGACGCGACCGCCTACAGACGCGGATGTCTGCGCAACGACCCAGCGCGCCGGACGATCAACTCCGGCTCACCGAAGCCAGCGTCGATATCGCTCGCGCCTGGCAGCAACTCTCCTTATCCGATAGGGAGACCCTCGCCCTTGTTGCCTGGGATGGGCTATCGCAGGCGGAAGCCTCCGCCGTGCTTGGCTGCAACCGAGCCACCTATTCAGTTCGTCTCTCCCGCGCCCGCAAGCGCCTCACCTCCTTACTCGAAACAACCCCCAACCCAGCCCCCAGTGAAGGGAGCAGCCGATGACCAACCGGCGAGACACCGACCCCCTTATCCACCTCCTTTCTGATCTGAACCCAGTATCCAAGGAGGCACTGACAAAAACGCAACGGATTCGCTCCCAGGCGCTGCTACAACGCATCACCGCGCACGCGCCAACGGGAAAGTCTGCTGCCGCGAACGCGGGCCGCCGTCAGACGACACTCAAGATCAGGGCCTTGCGCTGGGCCGCCATTCCAGCCGCCACCGCCCTGGCTATCGGCATTGGGATCGCTATCCCCGGCAGCCCGCTCACGCCCCCAGCAGCGGCCTCTATGCATAGCTGGACTCCCGAGCCGGAACAGATTGAACAAACAACGCTCGCTATGGCCAATCGCGCCTGCAATAACGCGCTAAACAACCTCGACCCCGGCTGGCCCGACGGCTGGCCGTTCGAAGTGGATGCCCTGCCCGTCGTAGCCGATCTTCGCGGGGACTGGGGTCTGGTCGTGATGGAGGGGCTACTGCGCCCCGGCGGTGGCCTGGTGGACGCCTCCTGCCTAATTTGGTTCGAGACGCCGGACATCCCCGTGGTACAGCGGGTCACCCTGGACAGCCAGCGCGGCGGCGTCGAACAACGGCCAATCAGCGCTGAGAGTTCGCCGCAGGGCAACGTGACCTCCGGTCAACGCTTGAATTATCAGCTGATCTCCCCGCTGCTGCCCTCCGCGTCGGCCTCGGAATCGCGATTCATCGGGGCGGAAGAGGAGACCACGTTTTCCAACCTACACGGACGAGTAAGCGACGACGTGGCTCGACTCATCGTGCACACGGTGACGGCGGGTGATGTCGAGGCGACCGTTACCGATGGCTGGTTCGCGGTCTGGTGGCCAGGCGAATGGGGTGACCGGCAGCCGCTTCAATACTTCGATGGGACGCCGTGGTTGGACGCGGACGGCGCCGAGGTAATAATTGGCCACCAGCCCGCGCTTGGCATCACGGTAATTACCATCGGCGGTGAATCCCGCGAGATCGTCCTACCAGCCTGGGGCGAAGGCCACGGCTCAATTTCACTCCAATAACCCTATTTCGGGTGGTTGAGTAGGGCGCGTAGCGCCCGCGAAAGAAACCACCCCGCCCATGAACCGGCCGCTTGACGGGCTTGCTCAGCCAGAAGAGAGAAGGCGGTTTATTCATCGGGTCAGGGAGCGATCTTCGTGGTTGTCGGTGGGACGTGGTTTGCTTCTTCCATGATGATTTCGGTGGTGCCTCGGCTGGTGGCGCCTGTCACGCAGGCGACGGCGTTGCCAGCGCTCGATGGCGCTCAGCGGGTCGCGTTTGACGCCGCCCGTACCGCCGAGGCCCTGCTGATAGTGGGGGCGCCGGGCACCGGGCGCACCACCCTGGCTTGCGCCATCGCGGTGGCCGCCGTCACGGACTGGGGGCTTGACCCGGCCCGGGTGTTGGTGCTGGCTGCCTCCAGGCGCGCCGCCGCCCGGCTCCGCGATCAGGTAACCGCCGCATCCAGTCGCACGCTTAGCGCCCCGATGGTCCGTACCGTCGCCTCGGCGGCGTTCGGGGTGCTGTGTTCCCGTGCGCAGGCCCTGGGTGCGCCGCTGCCCACCCTCATCTCCGGCCCGGAACAAGACCTGCTGTTGGCCGAGCTGCTAGCCGGGCACCTTGACGGTGACGGCCCGTCGCTGGCCCTTCCGCCGGGACTGCCGCCCGAGGCATTGGGCCTGCGCGGATTCCGGCATGAACTGCGTGACCTGCTAATGCGCGCCGCCGAACGCGGCCTCGACCCCCTCGCCCTAGCTGAACTGGCCGAACGACACCAGCGGCCAGAATGGCTGCTCGGCGCCCGCATTTATGAGGAATACCTTGATGTGCTGGCTCTGCGCGGCGCCACCCCGGACATCGGGGAGCGGCTCGACCCTGCCGTAGTGGTGGAGGAGGCAACCCAAGCCCTAGCCGCCTGGATGGATGAGTTGCCGGGGCTGCCACGACCAGCCTGGGAGCTGGTGATCGTCGATGACTACCAGGAGGCTACCGCCGCCACGGCCCGGCTGTTACACGAACTCGCCGGGCCGTCGGGGGCAAGACTGGTGTTGCTCGCCGATCCGGATTCCGCCGTACAGGGATTCCGGGGAGCGGCGCCCACCCTGGTAGGGCGAGCTACCGCGTCCCCCTCGGCCACCGAGCCAGGCCAGTTCGGGGCCAAAGCCATAATGCTCGACACCGCCTGGCGGCAGACGGATGCCCTGCGTGCGATCACTAAGGCGGTAACCGAGCGAATCTCCACTCTCGGTGGCCCGCTCCATCGCAGGGCAACGGCAGGCAAAGCCGAACTAACGCCGGGAGCAGCCCCACCTACCGGCACGAAGGTGGCGATCCTCTCTGGGGCGGCCAAGGAGGCCGCCCACATTGCTTACGAACTGCGTTTCGAACACCTAATACACGGCACACCCTGGAACCAGATGGCGGTGATCGCCCGCTCCAGCGCCGCGCTCGCGGTGCTGCGCCGCGACCTGATTGCGGCATCGGTGCCGGTGGCACTACTCGGCTCCGATGTGCCGTTGCGGGAGGAACCGGCGGTGACCCCGCTGCTGGCCGCCCTCCGCATCGTGGCGCACAACCGCGACAACGAGGGTTCGCCACTGACTCCCGATGTGGCCGCCGCGTTGCTCACCTCCCCGCTGGGTGGACTCGACGCGGTGGGCCTGCGCCGCCTGCGCCGGTCGTTGCGCGCCGAGGAGTTGAACTCTGGCGGCGGGCGCTCCTCGGAAACGCTGCTGGCCGAGGTGCTGGCCGCCCCCGAATACTCGGCCATGTTGGCCGAACCTGTGCGCCGGGCACCGCACGCGGTGGCCAAGGTGCTAGCAGCCGGTCGGACGGCGGCAGCTGCCCCCGATGCCAACGCTCAGACCGTACTGTGGGCCATCTGGGCCGCCACCGGGCTAGCGGAACGCTGGCGGGAGCTGGCGCTAGCGGGTGGCGCGGCTGGCGCCAGGGCCGACCGTGACCTAGATGCGGTACTCGCGCTGTTCCGCGCCGCTGAAACCTATCTCGACCGACTGCCTGGCGCTTCGGTGTCATCATTCGTCGACTACCTAACCTCTCAAGAACTCGCCGCTGATTCCCTGGCCGCCATCGCCTCCGGCGCCCAAGCCGTCGAGGCGCTTACCCCGGCGGGTGCGGCCGGACGGGAATGGGAGTTCGTGGTGGTGGCCGGGGTACAAGATGGCGTCTGGCCCGATCTGCGGCTGCGCGACTCTCTTTTCGGCGCCCAGACCCTGGTCGAACTGCTGTCCGGACGTGTCACCGGCGCGCAAGCTACGGACTCCCAAGCGCGCCGACAGGTACTTGACGACGAGCTGCGCGCCTTCGCTGTTGCTACGTCACGGGCCACCCGGCGGTTGCTAGTCACCGCCGTGGCTGACGCCGAAGAAAGCCCGTCGGTGTTCTGCAACCTGGTGGAGCCGGTGGCCGAAGGCGAGGCAGACTCCCGACTAGTCGAAGTGAAGTTGCCGCTCGACCTGCGCGGAGTAGTGGCCCAGGCCCGCTCCGAGCTAATCGAAGCGGTGGTCCGGGCAGGTGACGGCACCAAGGTGGCCACGCTGCTCGCCGAACTGGCGACCTGCGGAATCGCCGAGGCCGATCCGCAAACCTGGTATGGCACCGCCCTGGCCTCCACTGATGCCCCGCTATGGGTTGCGGGCGCGCCCGTGTCGGTATCGCCCTCAAAGGTGGAGGCCGTTGAAACCTGTCCGCTGCGGTGGGCGCTGGAGGCAGCGGGAGGCATTGCGGCTGACGATACCGCCCAGAGTCTCGGCTCCCTGCTGCACAAGATCGCCCAGGATCTACCGGAGGGCACGCTGCCCGAGCTGAGCGCGGCCCTTGACCGCAAGTGGCCCACCCTCGCCCTCACCCCCGGTTGGCCCGCCACCCAGTTGCGCCGCCGGGCAGAGGGCATGATTCGACACCTGGCCGAATATCTCGGAAAGGCAGGCGAACCGATTGTGGTCGAGGCAGGCTTCGAGCTGACCGTGGGTAGGGCCAGACTGCGCGGTAAAGCCGACCGCGTAGAGCTTGGCCCGAACGGCTCGGCGCTGGTCGCTGACTTAAAAACCGGTAGACAAGCGCCCTCGGTGGCCAAGGCGGAAGAAAACCCGCAGTTAGGTGCCTACCAGTTGGCCGTGACCGGCGGCGCGCTTGGCCCCAAGGTGCCCGCCGCCTCGGCTGGAGCACGTCTCGTCTACGTCGGCACCGATAACGCGAAACCCGCGTTACGTACGCAGCCCCCGCTGGTCGTAGAAGCAGACGGATCAAGCTGGGCGAGCCGCCTGGTTGAAGCCGTCGCAGACACGATGGCGGCCAACCAGTTCGCGGCCTGCCCAAACGACCTATGCCGTACCTGCCCGGTGAGGCGTTCCTGCCCACTTCAGCCCGCCGGAAGGAACGTGATCGCATGATCTCGGCAACGGAAATCGCCCGGCTCCTTAGGCGCCACGAGCCGACGACCGAGCAGGCCGCGGTGATCGAGGCCCCCCTAGAACCAACACTGGTGGTGGCGGGCGCAGGTTCCGGCAAAACGGAGACGATGGCCGCCCGCGTGGTCTACCTAATCGCCAACGGCTTGGTCACCCCCAGTCAGGTACTCGGTTTGACCTTCACCCGTAAGGCCGCCGGGGAGTTGCAGGAGCGAGTCGGCGCCCGACTCGCCCAGCTGGCACGAGTACGTGGAGCGGACAGCGATACCGCCTTCGATCTGCTGGACCGACCAACCATCGCCACCTACAACTCGTATGCGGCCTCGCTGGTGTCAGATCACGGCCTGCGCTTGGGCGTCGAACCCACCTCCCGGCTGCTGGGAGAGGCTAACCAGTGGCAGTTGGCGGCAGACCTCATCGAGGCCTGGGATGGTGACCTTGGCACCGATAAGGCAATCTCGACGCTGACCAGGGCGGCCATCAAACTCTCCGGCGAGATGGGCGAACACCTCACCCAGCCTGAACGCGTCCGTGAGGCCATCGACGAGATGATCGAACGAATCGAGGCGCTGCCACTGGGGGAACGCAAACGGGTACGAGGCAAAGAGATCGATGAGCTGCTCGACAGCCTCGGCGAGCGGCGAAACCTGCTTGACCTGGTGGCGGCGTACCGGCGGCGAAAACGGGAAACGGACAGCATCGACTTCGGTGACCAGATCGCATTTGCCGCCGCGCTCGCCCACCAGGTACCCCACGTCGGGGCGGCAGAGCGCGAACGCTTCCGTGTCGTGCTGCTAGATGAATATCAAGACACCTCGCATGCGCAGGTAGAGCTGTTGGCCAGCCTGTTCGGCGGTGGACACCCGGTTACCGCCGTGGGTGACCCCCACCAATCCATCTACGGCTGGCGTGGCGCCTCTGCTGCCGGGCTATCCAGGTTCCCCAATAGGTTCGCGCGAGCGGATGGCAGCCCGGCTCAGGTGCGCTTCCTTTCAACCTCGTGGCGCAATGATGCGGCGGTGCTGACCGCCGCAAACTTGGTGGCCGAGCCACTGCGTACAAAGTCTGCCGTAACGGTGCCGCCGCTTAACCTGCGACCGGGAGCAGGCCCAGGCACGATGGCGGCCCAGGTAGCTAGTACGGAGGCCGAAGAGGCCGAACTGGTGGCCGAATGGATCGCCGCCCGCTGGCGTCCCGGCTCCCACCCGGAGGGTCGGGTGACCACCGCCGTACTTTGCCGCGCCCGCAAACAGTTCCCAGAAATAGAGGTGGCATTGCGCAGGCGCGGGCTTCCGGTCGAGGTGGTGGGCCTCGGCGGCCTGCTTTCCACCCCCGAAGTGGTAGACGTGGTGGCTCTGCTAGAGACGGTTCACGACCCGGCCCGCGGCGACTCCCTGATGCGGCTGCTCACCGGCCCCCGGCTTAACCTCGGCGCGGCCGACCTGCACGCCCTCGGCTCCTGGGCCTTTGACCTGGTACGGGAGGAGGAGGTGCAGCCGGACTCGGACGCCATCCGGGTAGGCGATGAGACCGATCATCGTTCAATAATCGACGCTCTCGACGATCTGCCTGCTCTCGGCCAGGCGGCCCGCGATGGTCGCCTGCTCAGCGCGGCCGGACACGAGCGTCTGACCGCGTTTAGCCGAACGCTGCGAACACTGCGCGGCCTGACCTACCTTTCCTTGCCGGAGTTGGTGGTCGCGGCGGAACGGGCGCTCGGACTGGATATCGAAGCGGCGACCGCTGCCGCGCTGATCGGGGTCTGTCCGGAGGCGAGGGAGCGGGTAAGCCAGCGCGGTCGTGAACACCTAGACGCATTCCGGGATGTGGCCGCCGGGTTTGCCGCCTCAGCCGACTCCGTCTCCCTGGGAGCCTTCCTCTCCTGGCTGGGGGCCGCCGCCAGCCAGGAACGCGGCCTGGACATGCCGGTACGCGACCCCGACCCAGACGCCGTGCAGGTAATTACCGCTCACGCCGCCAAGGGTCTGGAATGGGATGTCGTAGCCGTGCCAGGGCTGGTAGATGGCGTATTTCCTTCAGAAAAAGCCAACAACGATGGCCGTCGCACCGACAACGGCTGGCTTACCTCGCTGGATTCATTGCCTTACCCGCTGCGCGGGGACGCCGCCGATCTGCCCACCTTCGATTGGCGAGGCGCCGGTGACATCAAGGAATTGCTGGCTCGCCGCGAAGAGTTCCGGCTGGCCTGCGGCGCCCACGAACTGGCTGAGGAACGCAGGCTCGCCTACGTGGCGTTCACCCGCGCCCGCCGCGATCTGCTGCTCACCGCTCGCTGGTGGGACACTACGAGTAAACCCCGAGCGCTTTCCCCGTTCCTTACCGAACTGATTGAGGCTGGGCTGGTCACCGCCTGCGGCTGGGCGACCCAACCAGCAGGTGGTGAAACAAACCCGACCCTCGCCGAGCAGCCCACCGCCACCTGGCCGACACCCGCCTCGACCGACGCGGCCAACCCCCGCGTCATTCTGCGAGCGGCAGCCGCGTTGGTGACCCAAGCCTCTGGGTTCTGCGACTCGCTGTCGCTCGCGCAGAATGACGTGGCGGCTGGCACCGTAGACAATCTCGCCGCCCTGGCTCGTCTGCTGCTGGCCGAGCGCGACCGACGTCAAGATCAATTCGTAGAAATCCCCGCACACATTTCAGCCTCGGGCCTGGTGCGCCTGGCCGCGGACCGTGACGCCTTCGCGCTGCAACTTCGTCGTCCCATCCCCACTGAACCCACCTCCGAAGCGCGGCGGGGCACGCAGTTCCATCAGTGGGTGGAGTCGTACTACACATCGTCTGCACTGCTGGATGTCGATAGCTTGCCAGGGGCAGGAGATGACGACCCCGCCACCGGCATTGACCTCGGCACGCTGCGTCAATGTTTCCTGGAAAGCGAGTGGGCCGGTCGCACACCCATCGCGGTTGAGGTCGATGTGGAAACGCCGTTGGGGGAAGTGGCGACCCGTTCGCGGATAGACGCGGTATTCCCCGACCCAGATACCGGCCCGGAGGCAGTGATCGTCGTGGACTGGAAGACGGGACGTCCGCCAACCGACCCGGCGGAGCGGGAGGCCCGGGAGGTTCAGCTGGCCGTCTACCGTCTAGCTTGGTCGCGCTGGGCCGGGCTGCCGCTAAAGCAGGTTGGCGCCGCCTTCCATTACGTGGCCACGAACGAAACGATCCGTCCCGATCGCCTACTCACCGAAGGAGAGTTGGCGACACTCATTGATCTGCCCGCTCCGCAAGAGGATGCCAAAAGCGTCTAGCGCCTCAGGTAACGCCATGCTTTGATCTATGTGAAAACCGCATTTTGATCTATGTGAAAACTGTATTTTCGATGATTGGACAGTCGCAGTTCGCTCAAAGCGCGAGGCGCAAGGGTCATTGAGACGGTTGTGCGTCAGAGACGTGATGCCCGGATAAAGGCCGACTTGTCCGCTTCCCTTGGTGCAAATTGCGTCACCTGTGGGCTACGCAGTTTACTTATTGCCCAAGACCAGCGAAAATAGTGTCGTGAATTCCATTCGCGGCGACGCGCCCAAGGGCGCGCGCTTGGGCATACCTGCGGACAGGCCCGACCCTGAAGCCGCGATTGAACTGGGCTTAAGCATCTACGATGTGAGCCGTGACCTGCGCCGAGATGTAGCAGATGTTTTCTTCCCCCTGCCCATTGCGGGCGCTGCTGAGGCCCAAGCTTCACGTGATCGGCTGCTCACCCAGCTAGATGAACACCTGCTTCCCCGACTGCGCGAGCTGTCGGCCCCGGCTATCGTCGTGATCGCCGGATCGACCGGCGCCGGTAAATCCACGCTGTACAACTCCGTACTCAGCGAGGAGATTTCCGCAGCTGGCGTGCTGCGCCCTACTACCCGCGAACCGGTCATGGCGATAAACCCCGCCGATGAAGAACTCGTAGGAGATAACCCCGCCAAGGCCGTATCCCGCCTTATCTACCGTGAGGCCGTGCCGCGCGGTACGGCCCTGGTAGATGCCCCCGACCTTGATTCATTCTTAGAGGCCAACCGCGCCACCGCCGAAAAGCTCTTGGAAGCAGCCGACCTTTGGCTGTTCGTCACCACTGCCTCTCGTTACGGTGACGCCCTGCCCTGGCAGGCTCTGACCCGCGCCACCGAGCGCGGCGCATCCGTGGCAATGGTACTCAACCGCGTGCCCACCGAGTCGCTGAACACCGTTCGTTCCGATCTGCTGGCCCGCCTGCGCGAACACGGCATGACCGATGTGCCGCTGTTCGTACTGCCAGATGTCGGCCCCCATGAGGGGCTGCTGCCCGAGTTCGAAGTCTCCCAGGTGCGCCGCTGGCTCGAACTGCTTGGCGGCCCCGAACGCTCCCGTGCCGTGGTGGTTCGCACGCTTAAGGGCGCGCTTAACGCGCTACCCGACTGGGTCAACCACCTGGCCACCGCCATCGACAACCAGGTTGAGGCCGCCGAGGCGATCCGGGCTTGCGTTGAGGGGCTGCGACTTGACGTCGAGGCCGCCGCCCGCATCGGAATTGCCGACGGAGCCTTAGCCGACACCACCGTCGCCGCCCGCTGGCAGCAGTTGACCAGCACCGCCAACATCGACAAGGTGAAGATCGCCAAGGGGATAGTGAAGTCGTCCACGCGGGCCATGCGCAAGCGCGAGGAGGCTCTACAAATACTGCGCACCGACGTACACGAAGCCGCCGTGCGCGCCTTGGTAGCGGCGGGCGCCCGTGCGGATGATGAACTGTGGGCGGCGCTTACCTCCGCCAACGCCCCGGACGGCGCCGCCTATGTACTCGCCGATGACGATGTTCGCACCAAGGCTCGCGCCGAGCTGGCCACCAAGCTGGTTTCCTCCTGGATTGCGCACTCGCAGACCGCCACCCAGATGTTGACGGCGGGCGTTGGCCCGGCCGCCGGAATCGAGGCGGCACGGGTCATCGCCGCGATCAAGGCATTCAGCGAACAGGGTCTCGGTACGCTGTTGCTGGCCTCTGCCGCCGGAAACGACGACTCTAGGTTGCTGCTGGCTCGTGCGCTGGGTGACGTGCCGGAGGGCGCGGTGGCGGCGCTTCGTGAGGAGTTGGCTGATCGTGCTGCTTCGATGGTTGATGCCGAGTTTCAGGCTGCGCTCGCGCCACTGATGACGCTCGCTCTTGGTGACGAGGCCGCCACCGGGCTGCGGGTTCGCCTCGTTGAACTCAGGAG